>CAZOIB010000414.1:0-8588 GCA_964579785.1 uncultured Lysobacter sp.
CGCCCATGATCTGGCGCCCGGCAGGCGTGTGCAGCTGCGCCTGTTCCGAGAGCGTCTTCATGATGATCGCAGTCGACGACATCGCCAGCACGCCGCCGACGATGAGCCCCGTCTTCCAGGACTCGCCGCCGGCCATCGCCACGACGGCGGCGATCGCCATCGTGATGAGGACCTGCAGGCCGCCGAAGCCGAACACCGTGCGGCGCATCGCCATCAGCTGCGGCAGGCTGAACTCCAGCCCCACCGAGAACATGAGGAACACCACGCCGAACTCGGCGAGGTAGGTCTTGTCCTCGGAGGCCGAAACGATGCCCAAAGCACCGGGACCGATCACTGCGCCCACGAGCAGGTATCCCAGGATCGCCGGCATCGACAGGCGCCTGAACAGCACCACCACCGCGACCGCGGAGCCGAGGAGGATGAGGGCGACAGGGAGGGCGTCGTGCATGGCTGGGCGGGTTGCTGTAGGGCAATCCCTTTATACTTTGCCCTGTGGCAAATCTACTACATCCGCGAGCACTTCCCGATTCCGCGCGCGTCATTGCCCTCGCGAAGGAGGTTCTCGAAATCGAGGCGGCGGCGGTACTGCGGCTCACCGATCGGCTCGGGGAGACCTTCCTGGCTGCGGTGACGACGGTCCTCGACGCCAGGGGCCGCGTGGTCGTGACCGGAATGGGAAAGTCGGGCCACGTCGGCGGGAAGATCGCCTCCACCATGGCCTCGACGGGCACTCCCGCGTTCTTCATGCACCCGGGCGAGGCGAGCCACGGCGACCTCGGCATGATTGCGGCCGGCGACGTGGTGATCGCCATCTCGAACTCCGGCGAGTCCGAGGAGATCCTGCGCATCCTGCCCCTCATCAAGCGGCGCGGCGCGAAGGTCATCGCGATCACCGGCAATGCGCGATCGACTCTCGCGGTGGAAGCGGATGTCCATCTCGACGCTGCCGTGGAGAAGGAGGCCTGCCCGATGAACCTCGCGCCCACCGCCAGCACCACTGCCGTGCTGGCGCTGGGCGATGCGCTGGCCGTGGCGCTCCTGGAGGCGCGCGGCTTCGGCAGCGACGATTACGCGATGCACCATCCCGGCGGGGCGCTGGGCCGCAAGCTCCTGCTGCACGTCTCCGACATCATGCACACCGGCGACAGGCTGCCGCGCGTGGGCGTCGACGCCACGCTCAAGGAGGCCATCATCGAGATGTCGCGCAAGAACCTCGGCATGACCGCGATCGTGGATGCTGCGGGACACGTCGCCGGGCTCTTCACGGACGGCGACCTGCGCCGCACGCTCGAGAAGCACGAGGACATCCGCGGCCTCAAGGTCGCCGCCGTCATGACCCGCAACCCGCGCTCGATCGGGCCGTCGCGCCTGGCCGCGGAAGCCGCGCAGGTCATGCAGTCGCATCACGTGAGCGGGCGGCTCCTCGTCGTCGACGACCAGGGCCTCCTCGTCGGTGCTCTGCACGTGGACGACCTCCTGCGCGCGGGCGTGATCTGAATGGGGACAGGTTGCATCGATCGCGCCCGCGCGATCAAACTCGCCCTCTTCGACGTCGACGGCGTGCTCACCGACGGGCACCTCTACTACGGTCCGACGGGCGAGGCGCTGAAGGTCTTCAATATCCTCGACGGCCATGGCTTGAAGATGCTGGCGCAATCCGGCGTGGCCACGGGCCTGCTCTCCGGGCGCCGCTCCGAAGCCGCGGCCGCGCGCGCAAGGGAACTCGGAATCGCGCACGTGATTCTCGGGTCCGAGGACAAGCTTGCGCACTTCGAACGGTTGCGCGCGGAACTGGGCCTCGAAGCCGCGCAATGCGCCTTCGTCGGCGACGACCTTCCGGACGTTGCCGTGCTCGAGCGCTGCGGATTTGCCGTGGCCGTGGCCAACGCCGTGCCGGAGGTCAAGGCGGTCGCACACCTGGTCACCAAGGCGTCCGGCGGTGAAGGCGCGGTGCGCGAGTTCTGCGAATTCGTGCTGCGCGCGCAGGGTACGCTTGCGGCGGCGATGGCGCGAGCCGGAGCCTAGGAAGCACGCGTGGTCCGCCCCTCGTCCTGGTTGCCTCTCGGCGTCCTCGCCATGCTGGTGGGGCTCACGTGGTGGCTCGACCAGCTGGTGCAGCCGGCAGCGCCGCGGGCGAGCGGCGCGGCGCGGCACGATCCCGACCTGATCGTCGACAACTTCAGCGCGCGCGCATTCGGCGAGGACGGCAAGACCCTCTACACCCTCACCGCGCGCAAGATGGTACATTACCCGGACGACAAGTCGGCCCTGCTGGAGAGGCTCGATTTCGAGGCTTTCGAGCCGCGCCAGCCGCGCGTGACCGTCGCCTCGGACAAGGGCAGGCTGCTCGAGGGTGGCGACAAGGTCTGGTTCGAAAGCAACGTCGTCATGGTGCGCGAGGCCGACCAGCGCGCCGAGGAGTCCAGGCTCACGACGGACAGTCTTCTCGTCCTTCCCCACGAGGGCGTGGCCCGCACCACGAGCCCGGTGTTGCTGGAGAATGCCTCCGGCCGCGTCGAAGCCGCGGGCCTGGAGTTGTACAACCAGAAGCGCGTGCTCAAGCTCGATCGCGTGCGCGCCACCTACAAGCCCCGCCGCTGATGCGCAATCCCCTTCTCCGACTCGCCGCCAACCTCTGCCCTGCCCTGCTCGCAGCGGCGTTTACCACGGCGCCCGCGCATGCCGAGAAGGCCGACCGGGAGAAGGAAATCCAGGTGCTCGCCGACCGCCTGTCCGCCGACGACGCGAAGAAGGAGGCCGTCTACGACGGCAACGTCGTCATCACGCAGGGCACGATGCGCATCACCTCGGCGAGGATCGTGGTGCGCGAGGATCCCCAGGGGTACCGCACCTACATCGCGACCGGCGCACCCGTCACCTTCCGCCAGAAGCGGGACAAGGTCGACGACTGGATCGAGGGCTCCGCGGAGCGCGCCGAGTTCGACGACAGGAACGACCTCCTGAAGCTCTTCAACGGCGCCAGGCTCAAGAGCTCGCAGGGCGAGCTTGTCGGCGACTACATTTCGTACGACCGCGGCAAGGAATTCTTCCAGGTCACCGGCGCCGCTCCGGGCGCGGCCGCCACCGGCTCGCGCGTGAAGGCGACGATCATCCCGCAGAAGAAGGGCGCCGACGGCAAGCCGCTCGAGGCGCCCGCGGCGCCACCGGTAACGCTCAAGCCGGACAAGGGTCCGGGCACGGACGGCTAGGGCGATGCCCGCGAGCCCCGCTCCCCAGCACCTGGCACTCGTGAAGAGCGAGCCGCAGCAGTCGGTGCTGCGCGCCGAGGCGCTCATGAAGCGGTACAAGAAGCGCACCGTCGTGTCCGACGTCTCGCTCACCGTCGAAAGCGGTGAGGTGGTGGGACTCCTGGGCCCCAATGGCGCCGGCAAGACGACGTGCTTCTACATGATCCTCGGGCTGGTCCCCATCGACCAGGGCTCGGTGCGCCTGGACGGCGAGGACGTGACGCACCTGCCGATCTATCGCCGCTCGCGCCTGGGCCTCTCGTACCTGCCGCAGGAGGCCTCCATCTTCCGCCGGCTGAACGTCGCGCAGAACATCCAGGCGGTGCTGGAGCTGCAGGGCCTCGAGAGCGAGGAGATCGAGGCGCGCCTGGAGAACCTCCTCGACGACCTGCACATCGGCCACCTGCGGGCGAACTCCGCGCTGTCGCTTTCCGGCGGCGAACGCCGCCGCGTCGAGATCGCGCGCGCGCTCGCCACCAGCCCGCGCTTCATCCTGCTCGACGAGCCGTTCGCCGGGGTGGATCCGATCGCCGTCCTCGACATCCAGCAGATCATCCGTTTCCTCAAGGAGCGCGGCATCGGCGTCCTCATCACCGACCACAACGTGCGCGAAACGCTGGGCATCTGCGACCACGCCTACATCATCAACCAGGGGTCGGTGCTCGCCTTCGGGAAGCCGGAGGAAATCATCTATAATGATGATGTCAGAAAGGTCTACCTCGGAGAGAATTTCCGCCTCTAGCGGACTCACGAATTCGCCTCCGCGGCTTTCGACATGAAGCACAGCCTCCAGCTCAAGCTCTCCCAGCACCTCACGCTGACGCCGCAACTGCAGCAATCGATAAGGTTGCTCCAGTTGTCGACGGTCGAGCTCAATCAGGAGCTGGAGCGCTACCTGGCGGAAAACCCGATGCTCGAGCGCGCCGACTTCGAGGGCGACGAGTCCGCGCCCGCGCCGGCAACGCAGGCGGCCCCCGAGCAGGAAGCCGAATCCCCCTACCAGGCGGAAGACTCGATCTCCTTCGGCGAGGAGTTCTCCGGCGGCGGCTCGCGCGACGAAGGGGAGCGCGACGACTTCACGCAGATCGCGGCCGCCGAGCCGACGCTGCAGGAGGCGCTGATCCGCCAGCTGCAGCTCACCACGATGAGCGAGCGCGACAAGCGCCTGGCACTCCTCGTGATCGCGCACCTCGACGGCGACGGCTACCTCGCCGCGAGCCTCGAGGAACTGCACGAGACCGGCGTCGGGGAGATCGCCGACCTGGAAAAGGACGAGGTGCTCATCGCCCTGCGCCAGGTCCAGAACCTGGAACCCGCCGGCGTCGGCGCGCGCGACCTCGCGGAGTGCCTCGTGCTGCAGCTGAAGGCGCTGGACCCCGGCATGCCGCACCGCGACTGCGCGATCGATCTCGTCTCCCATCATCTCGAGGCGCTCGCCGCGCGCGACTTCAACAAGCTGCGCCGCGGCCTCGGCGTGGGCGAGGACGAGCTGCGCGAAGTGCGCGCGCTCATCCTGAGGCTGGACCCCAAGCCCGGCCGCGCCTGGAGCGAGGGCGACGTGCGCTACGTCGTGCCCGACGTGCTCGTGCGCAAGAGCGGCGGCCGCTGGATCGCGCAGCTGAACCGCGACGCGATGCCGCGCCTGCGCATCAACAAGATGTATGCCGACCTCCTGCACTCCTCCCGCGACAACGGCGGCAGGAACCTCGCCGGGCAGCTGCAGGAAGCGCGCTGGCTGATCAAGAACGTGCAGCAGCGCTTCGACACCATCCTGCGCGTGACGCAGGCCATCGTCGACCGGCAGCGCAACTTCTTCGAGCACGGCGAGGTCGCCATGCGCCCGCTCGTGCTGCGCGAGATCGCCGACGCCGTGGGCCTGCACGAGTCCACGATCTCGCGGGTGACGACGCAGAAGTACATGCTCACGACGCGCGGGATCTTCGAGCTCAAGTACTTCTTCGGCAGCCACGTCGCCACCGATACCGGCGGCGCGTGCTCCTCGACGGCCATCCGCGCGCTGATCAAGCAGCTGGTGGCGGCCGAGGACGGCAAGAAACCCCTGTCGGACCACCGCATCTCCGACATCCTGGCGCAACAGGGCATCCAGGTCGCGAGGAGGACCGTGGCGAAGTACCGCGAGGCCCTGCACATCCAGCCCGCGAGCATGAGAAAGTCCATATGACGAAAACGATGAGGAGCACGCGATGAACCTCCAGCTCACCGGACACCATGTCGACATCACCCCGTCGATCCGCGACTACGTTCTTGCCAAGCTCGAGCGCATCAACCGCCACTTCGAGCAGGTGATCGACGTGAACGTGACCCTGACGGTGCAGAAGCTCGACCAGAAGATCGAGGCGACCGTGCACCTTTCCGGCAAGGACATCCACGTGGCCTGCCACGATGCCGACATGTATGCTGCGATCGACGGCCTGGTCGACAAGCTCGACCGCCAGATCATCAAGCACAAGGAGAAGTTCCAGGAAGGGCGCCATGCAGCCGGCCACAAGCGCACCGCCAGCTGAGGCGGCGGGCGCTCCCGCGAGGACCAAACCGATGAATCGACTTGCCCCCCTGCTGCCCACGGAGCACGTCTCGCTCGATCTCGACGTGAGCAGCAAGAAGCGGCTCTTCGAGCAGATCGGGCTCGTGTTCGAGAATTCGCGGCAGATTCCGCGCGCCCGCGTCTTCGACAGCCTGTTCGACCGTGAAAAACTCGGCTCCACCGGGCTGGGCTACGGAGTCGCGATCCCGCACGGGCGCCTGAAGAACCTGAAGGACACGCTCTGCGCCTTCGTGCGCACGCAGTCCCCGGTGCCCTTCGAATCCCCGGACGGGCAGCCGGTCCGGTTGGTCCTCGCCATGCTCGTTCCGGAGCACGCGACCGAGCAGCACCTCGAGCTGCTGTCCGAGCTCGCGCAGATGTTCAGCGACCGCGACCTGCGCGACAAGCTCCTGGCCGCCGGCGACGTCGCCGCCGCACACAGCCTGCTCACGCAATGGTCGCCCTATGCCGCGCCTCAGCGTTCAGCAGCTCTTTGAGGACCGGCGCGAGCGCCTCGGCCTGGGCTGGGCCGCGGGCGCCTCGGGCAGCCATCGCGAGCTGACCAACGAGATGCTCGCGCGCCCCGGGCTGGGGCTCATCGGGCACCTGAACCTCATCCACCCCCTCATCGTGCAGGTGCTCGGCACGAGCGAGATCGCCTACATGGAGCGCATGAGCGAGGCGGCGCGCAACGAGATGCTCGGGCGCCTGGCGGGCGGAGACACGCTGTGCATCGTGGTTGCGGATGCGCTGCCCGTGCCGTCCCCTCTGGAACGGGCGGCAACGACCGCCGCGATCCCGCTCCTCACGGCGCGCGAGTCCAGCCAGCAGGTGATCAACATCCTGCGCCCGTACCTGCAGGGCGAGCTGGGCGAGGTGACTTCCCTGCACGGGGTGTTCCTGGACGTGCTCGAGATCGGCGTGCTGATCACCGGGGAATCCTCGATCGGCAAGAGCGAGCTCGCCCTCGAGCTGGTCTCGCGCGGGCACGGGCTCGTCGCCGACGACGTGGTGGAGCTGCAGCAGATCGGCCCGGAGACGGTGCAGGGCCGCTGCCCGCCGATGCTGCGCGACTTCCTCGAGGTGCGCGGGCTCGGCGTGCTCAATATCCGCTCGATCTTCGGCGAGACGGCCGTCCGGCCGCGCAAGGCGCTGCGCCTGATCGTCCACCTCGAGTTCCCCGCCGACGGGCAGTATCTCGAACGCGACCGGCTCGCCACGCGCTCCGGCACGCGCGAGGTGCTGGGAGTCGAGATCCCGACGGTCACCCTCACGGTCGCCCCCGGGCGCAACCTCGCCGTGCTGGTCGAGGCGGCGGTGCGCAACCACATACTCATGACGCGCGGCATCGACTCCACGCGCGACTTCATCTCCCGCCAGGCCGCGGCGATGCACCACGGCAACCCCACCGAGCGCGAGCCGCGGGGCGACTGATGCAGCTCACGCTTGTCAGCGGCGTGTCCGGCTCGGGCAAGAGCGTCGCGCTCAAGGCGCTCGAGGACTCGGGCTACTTCTGCGTCGACAACCTGCCGCCCCACCTCATCCGCGGGCTCGTATCCTACGTGGCGTCGCGGGGCGATCCCCGCGTCGCGGTGAGCGCCGACGCGCGCAGCGCCGACACGATCGGGATCCTGCCCAAGGTCGTCGAGGAAGAACAGGCCAGCGGCACCGACGTGCGCCTCCTCTTCCTCGATGCCAGCGACGCGAGCCTGGTGCGGCGCTTTTCCGAGACGCGGCGGCCGCATCCCCTGGCTGCCGCGGGGCGCACGATCGAGGAAGCCATCGCCGAGGAACGCGCCCTCCTCGCACCGATCGCGGAACTGGGCCAGCGCATCGACACCAGCACCTTGAATCCGGTGCAGCTGCGCGGCTGGATCCACGACCTGATCGTGACCGACGCGTCGCGGCTCGTGCTGTGCCTGGAATCGTTCGGATTCAAGGGCGGCGTGCCGCTGGACGCCGACTTCGTCTTCGATGCCCGTTTCCTTCCCAACCCCTACTACGACCCGCAGCTGCGGCCGAAGTCGGGCAAGGATCCGGAGGTGGCCTCGTTCCTCGAGCGCGAGACCGAGGCGGTGCTGTTCCTCGAGGACATCCAGCGCCTGGTCGAGCGGTGGCTGCCCAAGTTCGCGCTCGACCGGCGCGCCGCGCTCACGGTCGCGATCGGCTGCACCGGCGGGCGTCATCGCTCGGTCTATCTCGTGGAAGGCCTCGCCGCGCGGCTCAAGGCACAGCATTCGCTCATCGTGCGCCACCGCGACCTCGGGCGGGAATGAATAGCCCTCGAAGCCGCTCGCTTCACCGCTTTCGCTCGCCCTTCACCCGCCTCCCGGGAGCATTCCGAAGCCGCAGGAGCAGCCTTTTCACCGGGGCCGGCAGCGCTGCGTTGGCCACCTCCTGCATCGGCAGCCACGTCGTGCCCGCCTCGCCGACCGCCTCGCGCGGGCCCTTCACGCGGACCAGAAAGGGCGTGACGGCGAGGGTGTAGTGGGTGAATGCATGCGTGAAGGGTTCGAGCGCGTCCGAACTTTCGACGCGCAGTCCGAAGAGTGTTGCTGTCCACGCGGAGGCATCCTCCCCGGCGGGAACTTCCGGAAGGCTCCACAGACCGCCCCAGATACCCGAGGGCGGGCGCTTCTGCACGAGCACCTCATCGCGCAGGATCGCGACGACCATGCCGACTGCGCGCCTCGGCGCTGGACGCGACGGCTTGCGCCCCGGCAGTTCGGCCACGCGCCCTTGCGCGAGCGCCACGCAGTCCGTGCGCAGGGGGCAGCGCGTGCACTCGGGCCGCG
>CAZOIB010000415.1:0-2685 GCA_964579785.1 uncultured Lysobacter sp.
CTGCCCCTACTGCGGGACCGTCTACCGGCTCGCGGGTGGCGCGATCGCCCGGGGACACTGAAGCGGAAACCCTCGTCGTCTCTCCCTCGTGGATCGGTGACGCGGTCCTCGCCCACCCGCTCCTCGTCCGGCTGAAGGCGCGCGACCCGGGCGGCGCCATCGACGTGCTCGCCCCGGCCTGGGCGGCGGCGGTCTACGGGCGCATGCCGCAGGTGCGCCGCACGATCGCCTCCCCGTTCGGCCACGGCGAGCTGAAGCTGCGCGAGAGGCGCCGCCTGGCCCGGGAACTGCCGCACTATGACCGCGCCATCGTCCTGCCCGGGAGCCTCAAGTCCGCGCTCGTACCCTGGTTCGCCGGCATCGCCACGCGCACGGGCTGGCGCGGCGAGTGGCGCTACGGCCTGCTGAACGACCTGCGCAAGCTCGACGCGGCGGCACTGCCGTTGATCGCGGAGCGCTACGCCGCGCTGGCCCAGCCTGCGGACGAACCGCTGGAGCGGCCGCTTCCGGAGCCGCGCCTGGTGGCCGACGCGACGGCCGGCGGCGCCGCGCTGATCAAGCTCGAGCTCGAGACGCGGCGGCCCATCCTCGCCCTCGCTCCCGGCGCGGAGTACGGCACCGCCAAGCGCTGGCCGGCGCGCCATTTCGCGGCCGTGGCACGGGCCCATGTGCAGCGCGGCTACCAGGTGTGGCTCTTCGGTTCCGCGCGCGACGCCGCGGTGACCGCGAAGGTCGCCGCTTTCGCGGCCGTGCCGGTGGTCGACCTCGCGGGCAGGACCAGCCTCGGCGAGGCGATCGATCTCCTGGCACTCGCCACGCGCGTCGTGAGCAACGACTCCGGCCTGATGCACGTGGCCGCCGCCCTCGGCCGGCCCATGGCCGCGGTCTTCGGTTCCTCGAGCCCCGCCCACACGCCGCCGCTGTCGAAGCAGGCGCGCGTCATCTCGCTCAAGCTGGAGTGCAGCCCCTGCTACAAGCGCACCTGCCCGTACGGCCACACCAACTGCCTCGAGAAGCTCGAGCCCGGGCAGGTCCTCTCCCTGCTCGACTAGAATGGGCGCCTTGCCGCAACCGCCCCTCCGGAGCAGGACCATGCGCATCCCCGCCCTCGCCCTCGTCGCACTGCTCGCCGCCTGCGCGTCCGCCCCGCCGGGCGACGCCGACTTCGACAAGGCCCTTGCCGAGGCCGACTGGAAGCAATCCCTCTCCGCGTGGCGCGAGCGCGCCGACAAGGGGCTGCGCGCGGACAACGGCTGGCTCACGCTGGCCGGCCGCTACGTGCTGAAGCCCGGCGTGAACACCTTCGGCACCGGCCCGGCCAACGACATCGTCTTCCCGAAAGGCCTGGGGCCGGAGCGCATCGGCACCCTCACCATCGCCGGTGGAAGCGTGACGATGAAGCTGGCCCCCGGCGTCACCATGACCAAGGACGGCGTGCCCTTCACCGAGCGCGTCATGGGCACGGCGCTCGACAAGCGCGACTGGGTGACCATGGGACGGGCGACCATGCACGTGATCGCGCGCGAGGACCGCCACGTGCTGCGCCTCGCCGACAACGAGAGCGAAGTGCGCAGGAACTTCGGCGGGCGCGTGTGGTACGAGCCGGACCCGTCCTTCCGCGTGCAGGCGACTTTCGTGCCCTATCCGCCCGGGAAGAAGGTGACGATCATCAACGTGCTCGACGAGGCCTCCGACGAGCCTTCGCCCGGCTACGTGGAGTTCGCGCTCGCCGGCCGCAAGCACCGCCTCGACGCGGTCGGCGAGGACGAGGGGCTGTTCTTCGTTCTGCGCGATGGCACCGCGGGCGACACGACCTATCGCCCGGGTCGCTTTCTCTACGTCGCGAAGACCCCGCCGCCCGGCCAGCCCTTCGAACTGGATCTCAACCGCACCTACAACCCGCCGTGCGCGTTCAGCGAGTTCACCACCTGCCCGCTGCCGCCCAAGCAGAACATCCTCAAGGTCCGCGTCGAGGCAGGCGAGAAGTACCCGCCGCGGCGAGCGGGCTGACCGGCACGATCCACGTCGCCCCGCAGGGCCTGCTAGCGACGGGCGAGATCGCCCGGCGTGTCGATGTCGTAATGGATGCCGGGGTCGTCGCAATGGACGACCTCCAGCCAGGCGCGGTGCCGATCGATCACGCTGCGCGCGCCTTCGTCGCCGTCGAGGGCCGCCAGATCCGCGTACAACTCCGCCGCGAATCCCACCGGATGGCCGCGCCGCCCGCTCGCGTCGATGGCAGCGGCGATCTTCGCGCCGCGCGACAGGACTTCCGCGACCGCACGATGTGTCGCCGGAAGGATGCGTGGCATGTCCGCCAGGGCAATGATCCAGCCACCGGCCGCGCGGGTTGCCTTCACGCCGGCGGCGAGGCTCGCTCCTAGGCCGCGCGCGGAGTCGGCCGACTCGAGCACCTCGCATCCGGCGTCGCGAAGCGCCCGGGCCAGTGCGGCATCGCCGGCACGCACGACGGCGAGAGCATTGCCGAGGCCCGCGACGAGCGAGCGTGCGGAGCGGACGCCAATGGGTACCGGGTCGTTGGGAAAGGCCGCCAGGAGCTTCGCGCCGCCGAAGCGCGTTCCCGAACCTCCCGCGAGGAGGATGCCGCGGATCAAGCGCGCAGGCGCACGGCGGCGGGGGCGGCCCTTTCGAGCAGCACGCCGTTGCGGGTGGCGATGAGGTCCG
>CAZOIB010000416.1:0-1869 GCA_964579785.1 uncultured Lysobacter sp.
CCGTCTGCTTCTTGTCTGCCACTGTTACCGCCGGGTAGGTCGGGTCATTCGCATCATCTCGGCGCGGAAGGCCGACCGGCGCGAGCGACGTCAGTACGCACAAAGGTGGTCCCGATGAGGAAGAACTACGACTTCAGCAAAGCCAAGAAGAACCCTTACGCGAAGCTTCTCAAGAAGCAGGTCACGATTCGTCTCGACGAACAAACGCTCGCCTATTTCCGCTCGCTCTCCACGGAAATGGGCATCCCCTACCAGACGCTCATCAACCTCTACCTCCGCGACTGCGCAGCGAGCCGCAAGAAGCTCTCGCTCAGTTGGAAGCCGGCCGCATGAAGAGGCGCGGCCCAACAAGATATCTGGACTCCTCCCACAAGCTGATTTTCGTTTCCGACGGCTCCGGCGCGGAAGGTTCGACTGCAGTGGTATCTCCGGCCTCGGTTGGTGGAGCACTCGGGCTCCGGGCCATGATGGAAAGTCGCGCGCGGGGAGCCAATCGCTGAGAGCGGCCTCTGCGGGCCAGGCTTGTTGTCGGCATCACCCCGCGCCGGTCAGAACCGGTGCGCCGTCACCGTCGTGTGCTCGAAGCAGCCGCGTGGTGGTGGGATCATGCCGTTCCTTTCGGGCCGGGGATGCCGAAGGCGTGCTCGCGCCGCCAGACGGCCCAGGCGATGCGCGCCAGCTTGTTGGCCACGGCCACGGCGGCCTTGTTGTGGCCGCGTGCGCTCTCCCGATCGAGCGCCCAGACACGCAGCCGGTCGCGCTCCGTCGGTGCCTTCTTCTTCGCATGGAGCAGCACGGACCGGGCGCCGTGGATGAGCAGCATGCGCAGGTAGGGATCGCCCCGCTTGCTGATGGCGCCCAGGTGTCGGCGCAGGCCGCTCGACGACTCCCGCGGCGTGAGGCCAAGGTAGCTCGCGAAGTGTCGGCCGGACGGGAAGCGATGCGCGTCGCCCACGAAGGCCACGAGCGCCGTGGCCGTGAGCAGGCCCACGCCGGGAATCGTGCGCAGTCGCACGGCGACGTCGCTCGCACGGGCCGCCTCCTCGAGCTGGCACTCGAGCGCCCGGATGCGGGTCTCGAGCTCGCCGATCTCGCGGGCTGCCTCGGCAAGGACGGGGCGCAGCGCATCCGGGATCCCGGAGTCGGCATCGGAGACGAGTGCCAAGACCTGGGGCACCACCTGGCGGGCGCCCACCGGGATCGAGAGCCCGAGCTCGCGCAGCAGACCTCGCAGGGTGTTGAGCCGTGCGGTGCGCGTGGCCATCCAGGCCGAGCGCATGCGGTGGAGCGAAGCCAGGACGTGCTGGTCCACCGACTTGACCGGCACGGGCCGGATGGCCTCGTTGCGCGCGGCCTCGAGCAGCCCCTTCGCATCGGCCCCGTCGGTCTTGTTGCGCAGGACGTAGGGGCGCACGGCGTGGGGCGGGAGCAACACGACGCGATGCCCCCGGGCGCCGGCCTCGCGGCCCCAGAAGTGCGCCGTGCCGCAGGCCTCCATCACAATCGTCGCGGGAGCCCGCTCGGCCAGGAAGCGCGAGAACTGCCCGCGGGACAGGCGATGACGCTCAGCCACTTTCCCCGGCCGCTGCGACACGGCAACCTCGAACACGCTCTTCGCCAGATCCACCGCGATCATCGCATCGTTCATCTCGACTCCTCCTTCCCGGGTGCTTCCGGGACGCAAGGCGACTCTGGCACTTGATGCCGTGCAAGTCGCGGGAGGAGTCCATCTCATCACTGCAGCTGACACGCCGCCGCATGGGGGCGTGCGGAGGCTGCGGCCCGGCGGGCGGCCGGTGGGTGGCAGATGCGGCGGCCGCCCGCCGCAGTAGCATCGGGGTTCACGGGCGGCGCGCAGCTGAGCGCCGA
>CAZOIB010000417.1:0-7283 GCA_964579785.1 uncultured Lysobacter sp.
CCAGGAGCACACCGGCGAGAACCTCGTCGCGGCCGTGAACGACCTCTTCCGCCAGTCGAACGGCGACCTCAAGGGACTCGTCATCGACCTGCGCATGAACCCGGGCGGGCTGCTCAATTCCGCCGTCGCGGTGTCCGCGGCCTTCCTGCCGAAGAACTCCCTGGTGGTCTACACCGACGGGCGCACCGAGGACGCAAAGATGCGCCTCACCGCCAACAAGGAGAACTACGTGCGTGGCGCGTTCCGCGAGGACTACCTCGCCAAGCTTCCCGCCGCCGCGAAAACGGTGCCGCTCGTCGTGCTCGTGAACGGCGCCTCGGCCTCCGCTTCGGAGATCGTCGCCGGCGCCCTGCAGGACCACAAGCGCGCCACGGTGATCGGCACGCAGACCTTCGGCAAGGGGTCGGTGCAGACCATCCTGCCGCTGCCCAACAACCAGGCCGTCAAGCTCACGACGGCGCGCTACTACACGCCCAACGGGCGCTCCATCCAGGCCAAGGGCATCGCGCCCGACATCGTGATCGAGGATGCCGTGGCCGACTCGCGCCTCTTCATGCGCGAGGCGGACCTGCAGCACCACCTCACGGGCGACGGCGAGAAGGCCAAGACCGAAGCGGCGAAGGCGGCGGACAAGCCGGCCGTGAAGCCTGCGGAGAAGCCCGCGCCGGCGACGATCGGGCCGGATGCGAAGGCGCCGGCCAAGCCCGACGCCAAGGCCGCGATCGACCCGGCGAAGCGCGAAGACCTGCAGCTCATCGCCGCCGTGAAGCACCTCAAGGGGCTTCCGATCACGGCTGCAGCAACCACCAAGTAGGGCGGGAGCCCGGAGGCGCGCCGTGGACGACAGCCAGCGGCTGCGTTACAGCCGGCACCTCCTCCTCGACGGTTTCGGCGAGGAAACGCAGGAACGCCTGCTTGCCTCGCGCGCCCTCGTCGTCGGGGCGGGCGGGCTCGGCTCCGGGGCGCTGCTGTACCTCGCGTCGAGCGGCGTCGGCCGCATCACGGTGGCGGACGGCGACGTCGTGGACCTCACCAACCTGCAGCGCCAGGTCGTGCACCGCGTGGATGCGGTCGGCACCAACAAGGCCGTCTCCGCGGCCGCCACGCTGGCCACGATCAATCCCGAGATCACCGTCGCCGCGCTTGCCGAGCGACTCACGCCGGAGCGCCTGCGCGCCGCGGCGCGCGACGCCGACGTGGTGCTCGACTGCTCCGACAACTTCGTCACGCGCCATGCCATCAACGCGGCGTGCGTGCGTGCCCGCGTGCCGCTGGTGTCGGGCGCCGGAATCCGTTTCGACGGCCAGGTCACGGTGTTCGACCACCGGCAGGAGGGTTCCGCCTGCTACCACTGCCTCTTCCCCGCCGACGCGCAGGGGGAGGAGGAGCGCTGCGCCACGATGGGGGTGTTCGCGCCGCTCGTGGGCGTGATCGGCACGATGCAGGCGATGGAGGCCATCAAGCTCCTCGCCGGCATCGGCGAGACGCTGGCGGGCCGATTGCTGCTTTTCGATGCGCGTGCGACGCGCTGGCACGAGGTGCGCCTCAGCCGCGATCCGCATTGCACCGTCTGCGGCGACGCTCGCGCCGCCGCCTAGGAGGCGAACCAATGAAACAGACTGCCCGCCTGCTCGCCCTGCCCGCGTTCCTGCTGGCGACTTTCGCCCTGGCCCAGCCGGATACGCAGGTCGTCTACCGGCTCGTGGACAAGAAGGGCAAGACCACCTATGCCGACAAGGCACCCGGCAAGGAATTCGACGGGAAGGTGACCCGCATCGAGGTCGACCTCAACGCCAACGTGGCCACGCTCAAGTCGCTCGGCGAATCCGCGCCTCCCGTCAGGCTGCCGCTCACGGACCCGCAATTGAAGCGCGTGAAGGCGGACGCGGAACTGGCGCGCGCCATCGAGGCGCTCGAGGCCGCGAAGAAGGCTCGCGAGGACGGGAAGGATCCGACCGAGGAGGAAATCCAGCGCGTCGGCAAGGTCGGCGGCGGCGCCCGCCCGGTTCCCACCGCGGCCTATGAAGCGCGCATCAGGAAGCTCGACGAGGAGGTCAAGTCGGCCCAGGCCGAGGTCGATCGCGCCCGCAAGGCCGCCAGGCAGGCAGCCATTGACTGAACGATCCGCGCTGGCGGCGCTGTTGCTTGCCTGCGGCGTGCTGCTCGCCGCTCCGGCGGCCGCGCAGGTCCTCTACAAGCTGGTCGACAAGAATGGCCGGGTCACCTATTCCGACCGTGAGCCGAAGGGCTACGAAGGCACGGTGACGCGGATCGAGCAGGACACCGCGCCCACGTCCCTGCCGCCGAGCAAGCCGGTGGAGGCGAAGAAGCGCGAGAGCAGCTCGCCTGGCATCGCCGAATCCCGCCGCAGTTCCCGCGAGGCTCTGGACAAGAAGGTCCGCGAGGCGCAGGCAAAGGTCGATGCCGCACGCAAGGCGAGGGACGAAGGGGGGGATCCCCGCGCCGACGAGCTGCAGACCGTGCAGCATCGCTACCCGCCACTGCGCAGGGGCGAGGCCCCACCGCGCGCCAATTGCTTCGATGCAGTGGACCCGAACGGCGCGGCGACGCTCAATTGTCCGACGCAGGTGCCGCAGGAGTCCTATTACGAGCGGCGCAAGAAGCTCGAAGATGCGGTGCGAGATGCGGAGGCGGAGCTCGCCGCCGCCGAGCGCGCCTACCGCCGCGGCACGGACTAGGGGGCGCCGATGGTGGCGAGGTCCCAGCGCGGGCGGACGGTAAAGGACTGCGAGCCGGCCGCCGCTTCCCGGTAGCGCAGGGAAGCCGCGAACGCGATCATCGCGCCGTTGTCCGTGCACAGTCGCAGCGGCGGAAAAAATGTCCTTGCGCCGACGCGCGCCGTTGCCTGCAGCAGCGCCTCGCGCAGGGCGGAATTGGCGCCGACTCCGCCGGCGACGACCAGGCGATCCATGCCGGTGGCGTCCAGGGCGCGCAGGCACTTGGCCACCAGCACCTCGACCACCGCCGCCTGGAAGGACGCCGCGATGTCGGCCCGCAGGCGATCGTCCGGCGGGTGCTTGCGGATGCACTGCATGGCCGCGGTCTTGAGGCCGCTGAAGCTGAAGTCGAGATCGTCCGTCGCGAGCATCGGCCGCGGGAAGGCAAAGCGCCTGGCGTCGCCACCCTGCGCCGCGCCTGCGAGCGCCGGTCCGCCAGGGTAGCCGAGCCCGAGCAGGCTCGCGGTCTTGTCGAAGGCCTCGCCGGCCGCGTCGTCGACGGTCTCCCCCAGGAGGGAATAACGCCCCACGCCTTCCACGGCCATGAGCTGCGTGTGCCCGCCGGAGACGAGCAGGGCGACGAAGGGAAAGTCGGGCCGCGGGTCGGCGAGGAGCGGGGAAAGGAGATGCCCCTCCAGGTGATGGACGCCGACCACGGGTTTGTCCAGGGCGAGACCCAGGCCGGCGGCCACGGAAGCCCCGACGAGCAGCGCGCCGGCCAGGCCGGGACCTTGCGTATAGGCCACCAGGTCGACATCGGCCAGGGTCCGCCCGGCCTGGGCGAGGGCCAGCCGGGCCAGGGGCACCACGCGGCGGATGTGGTCCCGCGAAGCCAGCTCGGGGACCACGCCGCCATACTGGGCGTGCAATTCGACCTGGGAGTGCAGGGCGTCGCCCAGGACGCCGCGCACGCTGTCGTAGAGCGCGACTCCGGTTTCGTCGCAGGAAGTCTCGATGCCGAGGGTGAGCACGGGAGGGCGGCGCGACGTGCGCCTTTTCAGGGGTGCAAAACGCTGATATTATGCAGGGTTTTCAGCGCTGTCCCACCGCGGAACCCTACATGCCGACCATCCGAGTCAAGGAAAACGAGCCGTTCGACGTCGCTCTCCGCCGCTTCAAGCGCGCGGTCGAGAAGACCGGCCTCCTCACCGAACTTCGCGCCCGCGAGTTCTACGAAAAGCCCACCGCCGAGCGCAAGCGCAAGCATGCGGCCGCCGTCAAGCGCCGCTACAAGCGCATGCGCTCGCAGATGCTGCCCCCGAAGCTGTACTGACCGGCCCCAGGAAATCCTTCGCGGCGAGCCGGGCCCGAGCGCCCCGCTCGCCGCGGTCGTTTCCGGAAAGGAAGCCATGAGCTTGCGCGAACGCGTGACCGAGGACGTGAAGTCGGCCATGAAGGCCCGCGAGACCGAGCGCCTCGGCACCCTGCGTCTGCTCACGGCCGCCCTGAAGCAGCGCGAGGTCGACGAGCGCATCACCCTGGACGATGCCGGCGTCGTCGGTGTCATCGAGAAGATGCTCAAGCAGCGCCGGGATTCCGTGGCGCAGTACGAGCAGGCGGGACGCCAGGATCTCGCCGACGTGGAAAAGCGCGAGATGGCGATCCTGCAATCCTATCTGCCGCAGCAGCTGACGGACGACGAGCTGGGCGCCATCGTGGCCGGGGCCATGGCCGCCGCGGGCGCCACGGGGCCGTCCGACATGGGCAAGGTCATGGCGGCCGTCAAGCCGAAAATCGTTGGACGTGCCGACATGGGAAAGGTGTCGGCCCTGGTCAAGGCACGCCTAGCCGGCTGATCGCGTGGCCGAATCGGCACGCATCGTCGCTGTGGGGATCGTCGGCAACCGGGCCGGCGCCAGCTGACCCCGCGCATGGCGCCGCCATCGTGATCCCCCAGGACTTCATCCAGACGCTGCTCGGCCGCGTCGACATCGTCGAGGTGATCGACCGCCAGGTGCGGCTGAAGAAGGCCGGCGCCAACTACAAGGCCTGCTGCCCGTTCCACAACGAGAAGACGCCCTCGTTCAACGTGAGCCCGACCAAGCAGTTCTACCACTGCTTCGGCTGCGGGGCGCACGGCAACGCGATCGGCTTCGTCATGGAGTATTCGGGCCTCGCCTATCCCGACGCCATCCGCGAGCTGGCGCAGCAGGTCGGCCTGGAAGTGCCGGAAGTCCGTTCCGCGATTCCCGGACGGCCGGCGCCCGCGCAGGCGAAGAGCCTCATCGACCGGATGATGGAAGCGCTCAACTATTACCGCAACGAGCTCAAGAAGACTCCCGAGGCGATCGAGTACCTCAAGCGGCGCGGCTTGTCCGGCGAGATCGCCGCGCGCTACGGGCTGGGCTACGCGCCGGACGCCTGGCAATCCCTCAAGGCGGTGTTCGCGGACTACGAGGCGGCCGAGATGAAGGACACGGGCCTCGTCATCGACTCGGAGCCCGGCGAGGGAACCGGAGGGGAGCCCGCGAGGAAGTCGCGGCGCTACGACCGCTTCCGCGGCCGCGTCATGTTTCCCATCCTCGACTCGCGCGGCAATGTGATCGGATTCGGCGGGCGCATCACTGGCGCAGGCGAACCGAAGTACCTCAACTCGCCGGAGACGCCGCTCTTCGAGAAGGGCCGCGAGCTCTACGGCCTGTGGCAGGCGCGGCGCGCGATCCGCGAGGCCAACCTGGTGATCGTGGTCGAAGGCTACATGGACGTGGTGGCGCTGGCCCAGCACGGCATCGAGAACGCGGTGGCGACCCTGGGTACCGCGACAACGCCGGCGCACGTGATGAAGCTGCTGCGGCTCGCCGACAGCGTGGTCTTCTGCTTCGACGGCGACAGCGCCGGGCGCAAGGCGGCCTGGAAGGCGCTCGAGGTATCGCTGCCGGTGCTGGCGGACGGCAAGTCGGTCGCCTTCCTGTTCCTGCCTGCCGAGGATGATCCGGACACCTATGTGCGCCGTCTCGGCAAGGAGGCGTTCATGAAGGCGCTCGCCGAGGCGCGACCGTTGTCGCAGTTCCTGCTGGCGGAACTGGCCGCCAACACCGACATGGGCTCCGAGGAGGGGCGCGCCCGCTTCCTTGCCCGGGCCAGGCCGCTCGTAACCCAGATCGAGGCGCCGGCGCTGGGCGCCATGATCCGCAAGCGGCTCGCGGCCATGGCCGGGCTCGATCCCGGCGAATTGCCGGACTACCTGCCTCCCCGGGAGCAGGCGCGGACCCGCGCTGCCCCCGCTGCCCGGACCGTGCGGCGCGCGCATACCCTCGAGGCGCAGATCCTGCAGCGGGTGCTGCGCCAGCCCGATCTCGCCAGAACCGTCGATCCCGACCTCGTTTCGGAGGCGGCGGCGGAAGGCCGGGCGCTCCACGCCATCGTGGCCTTCGCCCGCGAAGGGGACGCCGGCCTCACCCTCGGCCAGCTCGTGGCCCATTTCGACGGCTCCGAGCACCAGCCGGCCATCGAGTCGGCTCTCACCGGGGGCAGCGTCCTGGACGAGGTCACCGAGGCCGATCTCGACCTGGGCGCGGAGCTGGCCGGGCTGCAGGACAAGCTGGGAATGCAGCGTTCCGAGCGCCGCAAGGCGGAACTGGAGACGCGCGCGCTCGCCGGCGGGCTGGCGGATGCCGAGCGTGTCGAACTGGCCAGGTTGAACGCGCAACTGGCCACGGCAAAGGGTGTGAACCTCGACCTCGAAATCCCGCCTAAACAGTGATAAAATAACCGGTTTTTCCGACCAGCCTTGCCCTTTCCGGAGCCGCGCGTGAAGACTTCCCCCAAAGACCAGCACAAGAACGCCCGCAAAGAACAGCACAAGGCAAGCAAGGCCACGACCAAGGGCGGCAAGGCGATGACGCCCTCCGCCAAGGCGGCCGCGATGGCGAAGGCGGCAGCGATTGCCAAGGCCGCCGCGATCGTGAAGGCCCGCACGACCGCAGCCCGGGCCGCGTCGGCCGCCGCCAAGGCGGCCCCTCCTGCCGGCAAGGCCGCGGCCGCCAAGGCCGTCGCGCCTGCCGCGAAGGCCGGGACGTCGCCCGTGAAGGCTGGCGCACTGCCTCCCAATCCCGGCGCCGTGCCCGCCAAGGTCGGTGCGCTGCCCGCGAAGGCGGGCGCGCTGCCCTCCAAGGCAGCCACGCCGCCCCTCAAGGCGACCAAGCTGACGGCCAAGGCTGCCCGTGAATTGCTCCGGGCCGGCCGGGACCAGCACCGCGCGGAAAACAAGCTCGCCGAGGTGGAGGCGCAGAAGAAGCGCCTGAAGAACCTCATCGTCCTGGGCAAGGAGCGCGGCTACCTCACGTACGCCGAGATCAACGACCACCTGCCCGACGAGATGACCGACGCCGAGCAGATCGAGGGCGTGGTGACGATGCTCGCGGACATGGGCATCGCCGTGTACGACGTGGCGCCGGATGCCGCGACGCTGCTGCTCACGGAGGCGGCGACCAATCCCGTCGCCGACGAGGACGTGGTCGAGGAGGCCGAGGAGGCCCTTTCGCTCACCGTCGATTCCGAATTCGGCCGCACCACGGACCCGGTGCGCATGTACATGCGCGAGAT
>CAZOIB010000418.1:0-3577 GCA_964579785.1 uncultured Lysobacter sp.
AGGACTTCGCCGGCGGGCGTCACGGCCTTGTACTGGAAGACGGGCATGGCGGTCAGTCTTCGCGCGTGACGCGAAGCACTTCCTCGAGGGTGGTGGTGCCCGCCACCGCCTTGCGCAGGCCGTTCTCGAACATCGATTCGAGACCCTCCTCCACGGCCGCGGCCCGCAGGTCGGCCGAGTTGGCGTGGCGCATCACGAGCGAACGGATGCGGTCGCTCATGGGGAGCATTTCCATGATCCCCAGGCGGCCGAAATAGCCGGTGGAGCTGCAGTGGCTGCAGCCGACCGGGTGGTAGAGCGTCACCTCGCCCTCCGGGACGAAGCGCCTGAGCCCCATCTGCTCGATGACCTCCGGCAGCGCCGCGTACGGCTTGCGGCAATGCGTGCAGAGGCCCCGCACCAGGCGCTGCGCGAGGATGCCGACCACGGTCGAGGTGAGGAGGTAGTCCTCGATTCCCATGTCGAGCAGCCGGTTCACGGTCGAGGGCGCGTCGTTGGTGTGGACGGTCGAGAGCACCAGGTGGCCGGTGAGGGCCGACTGCACGGCGATTTCGGCCGTCTCGAGGTCGCGGATCTCGCCGATCATGATCACGTCCGGGTCCTGGCGCACGATCGAGCGCAGGGCGTTCGCGAACGTGAGGTTGATCTGCGGCTTCACCTGGATCTGGTTGATGCCGGGCATCTGGTACTCGACCGGATCCTCGACGGTGAGGATCTTCACGTCGGGCTGGTTCAGGCGGTCGAGGGCCGTGTACAGGGTGGTGGTCTTGCCGCTGCCCGTGGGGCCGGTGACGAGGAGGATGCCGTGCGGCTGGCGCAATGCCTCGAGGAAGACCTCGAGCGCCTTGCCGTCGAAGCCGAGGGAGGCGAAATCGAGGGGCACGCCGCCCTTGTCCAGGATGCGCATCACCACGCTCTCGCCGTGCATCGTCGGCACGGTGGACACGCGCAGGTCGATCTCCTTGCCCTGGATGCGCAGCTTGATGCGCCCGTCCTGGGGCAGGCGACGCTCGGCGATGTCCAGGTTCGCCATGATCTTCACGCGCGAGATGACCGCGGCCGACAGGCGGCGCGGGGGCGACTCGACCTCGTTCAGGACGCCATCGATGCGGAAGCGGACGATGAGGCGGTTCTCGAAGGGCTCGATGTGGATGTCGGAGGCGCGGCTCTCCAGGGCATGCGTGATGAGGAGGTTCACCAGGCGCACGACCGGCGCCTCGGAAGCGAGGTCCTTCAGGTGCTCGACGTCGCCCAGGTCCTGCTCCTCGTCGCGCGTGGCGATGTTGTCGACGATCTGTCCCATCGACGACTTGCCGGCGCCATAGACACGCTCCAGGGCGGCCTCGAGCTCGGTCACGACGGCCAGGCGCGGCAGGACCTGCTTTCCGCAAGCCATCGCCAGGGAGCGCAGCGTGAAATCGTCGGTGGGGTCCGCCATCGCGAAGACGATTCCGTCGTCGGTTTCGCGCAGCGGCAGCGCGCGGGACTCGCGCAGGAAGCGGTAGGAGATCTGTTCCTCGAGTAGCGGGAGTTCCGGGTACTCCGCCGTTCCCGCGACCGCGATGCCGAGCTGCTCGGACAGGGCATCGGCAAGATCGCGCGCCGATACGAGCCCCAGGCGCGCGAGGATGAGCCCCAGCTTTTCCCTCGACTCTCCCTCCTGCAGGCGCAGCGCGCGATCGAGGTTCGCGTGGTCCAGCTTGCCCCGGGCGATCAGGACCTCGCCCAGGCGGGGCGGGTGGCTCTCAACGGGAAGGGCGGACATGGAGGAAAAATTATAGCCGAGGGGGTATCGCGATCCCGTAAGAGCGCGAAAAACCCTGCAGGTTCCCGGGAATTGTCGATCTCAGGATGCGGGCAGCTTCGCGAAGACCTGATCGAGCTGCGCCTGCCAGCCGGTCGGGGCGAAGCCGAACGCCTCCCGGAACTTGCGGTGGGAGAGCACCGAGTAGTGGGGCCTGCGCGCCGGCGTGGGGTACTCGGACGAAGCAATCGGCACCACGCGCGGCACGCGAAATCCCGGTCGTGCGCCCGCCCGCGCGAAGATGGCGCGCGCGAACTCCGCCCAGGTGGTCTCCCCGCCGGCCGACAGGTTGTAGATCCCCGAGGCGATCCCCTGTGCGGGAATCGAGCGGATCGCCCGCGCCGTCGCCTCGCCCAGGAAGAGGCTCGACGTCGGGGCGCCGCGCTGATCGGCGACGATGCGCAGTTCCTCGCGCGTGGCCGCGAGCGACAGCATGGTGAGCAGGAAATTGCGCCCGCGCGGGCCGTATACCCACGTCGTCCGGAAAATGAGGTGCTTGCAGCCGCTCGCGGTTATCGCCAGGTCTCCGGCGAGCTTCGACCTGCCGTACTCGTTCAGCGGTGCCGGCGCGTCGCTCTCGGTGTAGGGCGCGCGCTTCGCGCCATCGAAGACGTATTCGGTGGAGTAATGCACGAGGAGCGCATCCAGCCTCTTCGCTTCCTCCGCCAGGATGCCCGGCGCGACGCCGTTGATCGCGCGGGCGAGCTGCGGCTCCGACTCGGCCTTGTCCACCGCGGTATAGGCCGCCGCGTTCACGATCAGCGCGGGGCGCACTTCGCGGCAGACGGCGACGATCGCGTCGGGGCTGGCGAGGTCGAGCACCGGAAAGTCGTAGCCGTGCACCGTTCCGAGGGGCGAGAGCGTCCTGGCGAGCTCGCAACCCACCTGCCCGCCCGTGCCGACCAGCAGGATCGGCATCATGGGAAGGTCTCCGCCCCGGCGAGAGGCAAGCCGCGCGCATCGTTGGGCTTCAGGAGCGGCGTGCCCTGGACGGGCCAGGCGATGCCGAGCGCGGGATCGCTCCACAGGAGCGACCTCTCGTGCTGCGGCGCGTAGTAGTCGGTCGTCTTGTAGAGAAACTCGGCGGACTCGGAAGTGACCACGAAGCCGTGCGCGAAGCCCACGGGCACCCAGAGCATGAGGCGGTTGGCGGCCGAGAGCGTCACGCAAACCGATCTTCCGAAAGTGGGCGAGGAGCGGCGCAGGTCCACGACGACGTCGAAGACCTCCCCCGCCGTGACGCGCACGAGCTTGCCCTGCGCGTTCTGCAGCTGGTAGTGCAGCCCGCGCAGCACGTTGCGCGCCGACTTCGAGTGGTTGTCCTGCACGAACTCCGGATCGATGCCGGTCGCCTCGCGGAAGGCGCGCCGGTTGTAGCTCTCGAAGAAGAAGCCGCGGTCGTCGCCGAAGACCCGGGGTTCGAGGATGACGACATCCGGGATTGCCGTGGCGGTCGCTTTCACTGGCGGCTCACCAGACGCGATCGCGCAGCACGTCGAGGAGGTAGCGGCCATAGGCGTTCTTCTGCATCGGGTGCGCCAGCCGCTCGACCTGCGCCGCATCGATCCACCCCTGCCGCCAGGCGATCTCCTCGGGGCAGGACACCTTCAGCCCCTGGCGGCGCTCGATCGTCTCGATGAACTGCGCCGCCTCGAGGAGGCTCTCGTGGGTGCCGGTGTCGAGCCAGGCGGTGCCGCGGCCCATGACCTCCACCGCAAGCTCTCCCGCCTCGAGATAGCGCCGGTTGACGTCGGTGATCTCGAGCTCGCCGCG
>CAZOIB010000419.1:0-5642 GCA_964579785.1 uncultured Lysobacter sp.
CTTCGAGTGGTGCCTGTACCACGACCGCGACAAGGCGGTGAAGTCCGCCTACGCGGGCGGGAAATGGGAGGCGGATGCGTTTGCCGCCCGCATGCGCTTCACGCGTGAGCAACTGGCACTCCTCGGCCAGCCGCCGCGCACGCTGGAACCCGGCCGCTACCGCGCCTACCTGGCGCCTGCGGCCATGGAAGACGTGCTCGGGATGCTCTGCTGGGCCGGATTCGGGATCAAGAGCCGGCGCACCAAGCACAGCCCGCTCGACCGCATGGCGGACGGCTCGCAGCGCTTCGACCCGCGCGTGACGATCGTGGAGAACACGGCCGAAGGTCTCGCGGCGGGATTCCAGCGCGAGGGCTTCGTGCGCCCGGATCGCGTCGAACTGATCCGCGCCGGACAACTGGGCGATGCGCTCGTCTCCCCGCGTTCGTCGCGCGAGTACGCCGTCGCGACGAACGGCGCCAATGGCGCGGAAATGCCGGAGTCCCTGGACCTCGCCGCCGGCCAGCTCGCGCGCGCCGACGTGCTGCAGCAACTCGATCGCGGCATCTACGTCGGCAATCTCTGGTACCTCAACTTCTCCGACCGCTCCGCGTGCCACTTGACCGGCATGACCCGCTTCGCCTCGTTCTGGGTGGAAGGCGGCGAGATCCGTGCGCCTCTGAACGTGATGCGCTTCGACGACTCGGCCTTTCGCATGCTCGGAAGCGAAGTCGAGGCGCTCACGCGGGAACGCGACCTCATCCTGCAGGGCGGCACCTATGGCGCGCGCAACACCGCCTCAACCCGCACGCCCGGCCTGCTCCTGCGCGATTTCGCCCTGACGCTTTGAGACGCCGATTGACGCCTGTCGCGACGGCGCGTAGCATGAAAAAGTTCATAGGAAACAATAATTAAGACCATGGGCTGGAAGCGAAGTCTGAAGTGGATGGCGCTCCTGGCCACGCTGGCGGCGGCCGGCGCCTCGGCTTCCACCGCCACGCCCGTTTCCATCGCCGCCCCGGCGGCGTTTCCCGGCGCGTTCGAGGACCCGGACGTCCCGCTGCCGGATCCGGACCTCTGGCAGCGCGTGCGCAAGGGCTTCCTCCTCGAGCCGCTCGAATCGCCGCTCGTCCAGGAGCACGAGGCCTGGTATTCGAGCCGTCCCGACTACATCAAGCGCTTCGTCGACCGCGGCAGCCGCTACCTCCATCACATCGTCGAGGAGGTCGAGCGACGCAACATGCCGATGGAAGTGGCACTCCTCCCTGTCGTGGAGAGCGCGTTCAATCCGCATGCCTACTCGCGCTCGAAGGCTTCCGGGCTGTGGCAGTTCATTCCCTCCACCGGCAAGAACTACGGCCTGGCGCAGGACTACTGGAAGGACAACCGGCGCGACATCGTCGCCGCCACGGATGCCGCGCTCAACTACCTGCAGCGCCTCTACGACATGTTCGGCAGCTGGGAGCTGGCGCTCGCCGCCTACAACTGCGGCGAGGGCTGTGTCGGCCGCGCGATCGCCGCCAACCAGAAGCGCGGGCTGGCCACCGACTACCTGAGCCTGAAGCTCCCGCCCGAGACGGTGAACTACGTGCCCAAGCTGATCGCGGTGAAGAACATCGTGCTGGCCCCGGCCATGTACGGCATCGACCTCGAGTCGATTCCCGATACGCCCTACTTCACGACCGTGAAGGCGCCCGAGAGAATCGACATGAAGCTCGCCGCGAAGCTGGCCGGCATGCCCGAGGAGGAGTTCGTCGCGCTCAACCCGTCGCACAACAAGCCGGTCGCGATGGCGCATTCGGGCACGCTCGTCGTTCCCCTCGACCGGGCGGATGCCTTCCGCGAGAACCTCGAGAACTGGGACCAGCCGCTCGTCACCTGGAACACGGTCCAGGGCAAGAAGGGCGAGTCGGTGGACGCGATCGCGAAGCGCTACGGGCTATCGGGGACCAGCCTGCGCCAGGTGAACAACCTGCAGGTGAACAAGAAGGGGCGGCTCACGGCGGCGCAGCCCATCCTGGTGCCGGGACGCGGCAAGGGCAATGTCCAGGTCGCTGCGGCGCCGGCAACGGCAGCGCCCGTTCCGGCGTGCGAAACGGCGCCCGCACCCGCTGCCGCCGCGACGCGTTCGATCGCCTACTACACGGTGAAGGCCGGAGACACGCTCTACGGCATCGCCCGGCAGTTCGGCCGCGCCGTGCCCGATCTCCTGCAACTCAACAACCTCACGGCCCGCGCCACCATCCAGCCCGGCCTGCGGCTGCGCCTCTACTGACGTACCAGGTACAAGTACCAGGTACAAGTACCAGGTACATGTACCTGGTACGTTGCTAGCCGAGATTCGCGGCAGCGAATTCCCAGTTGAGCAGCTTGTCGATCACGGCGTTCACGTAGTCGGCGCGGCGGTTCTGGTGATCGAGGTAGTAGGCGTGCTCCCACACGTCGATGGTGAGGAGGGGCTTCAGGCCCTGCGTCAGCGGCACCTCGGCATTGCCCGTCTTCACGACCTTCAACTTGCCGGCACTGTCCGCCACGAGCCAGCCCCAGCCGCTGCCGAACTGGCCGATGGTGGTGGCCGACATCTGCTTCCTGAACTCGTCGAAGCTGCCGAAGGACTCGTTGATCCTGTCGCCGATCTTGCCGGTGGGCACGCCGCCCCCGCCCGCCTTGAGGCTCTTCCAGTAGAAGTCGTGGTTCCAGATCTGCGCGGAGTTGTTGAAGAGCGGCGCCTTGTCGGCCTTCCCCGCGGTGGCGAGAACGATCTCCTCGAGCGACTTGCCCTCGAGATCCGTGCCCTTCACGAGGTTGTTCAGGTTGTCGACGTAGGTCTTGTGATGCTTGCCGTGGTGAAAGCCGATCGTGTTGGCGGTGATGACCGGG
The DNA here is from genome assembly GCA_964579785.1 of uncultured Lysobacter sp. Classification (GTDB taxonomy): domain Bacteria; phylum Pseudomonadota; class Gammaproteobacteria; order Burkholderiales; family Usitatibacteraceae; genus FEB-7. The sequence goes on from CAZOIB010000419.1 coordinate 2,860, forward strand.
GCGAGCGCGTCATCCGCGTAGGGAAGCGCCATGAGCGTGAACATGTGTGGGTCTCCGGGGGAAGGGTGTTCGCGGGAAAGCTGAAATTATAAGGCGAACGGGGACCCGAAAGCCCCCGCGACTCATGGGGACAGGTTGCTACGCTGCGGCGCGCGAGGCGTCCCAGCCCTTGGGGATCGAGGCCAGGAGCTTGCGGGTGTATTCCTGCCTGGGGTTCAGGTAGATCTCGTCGGCATTGGCGATCTCGACGATCTCGCCCTGGTTCATCACCATGATCTCGTCGGAGATGTACTTGACCACCGCGAGGTCGTGGGAGATGAAGATGTAGGAAAGCCGGTACTCGTCCTGCAGGTCCTGCAGGAGGTTCAGCACCTGCGCCTGCACGGAGACGTCCAGCGCCGAGACCGACTCGTCGCAGATCAGCACGTCAGGCTTCATCGTCAGGCAGCGCGCGATGGCGATGCGCTGGCGCTGCCCGCCGGAGAACTCGTGCGGGTACTTGTAGAACGAGGCTTCGGTGAGCCCCACGCGGGCGAGGAGGTGGAAGGCCATCTCCACCCGCTCCTTCTGGTCGCGGCCGATGCCGTGGATCTTCATCGGCTCGGTGAGGATGTTGCCGACGGTGAAGCGGGGATTGAGCGACGCGTAGGGATTCTGGAAGATGATCTGGATGCGCCGCCGGTAGGCCATCATCTCGCGGTCGGTGAGCCCGAGGAGGTTGGTGCCCTCGAAGAGCACTTCGCCGCTGGTGGCGTCGTGCAGGCGCATGAGCGTCAGGCCCACCGTCGTCTTGCCCGAACCGGACTCCCCCACGAGGCCCAGCGTCTTCCCCTTGGCGAGGCGGAAGTTCACGTCCTTCACGGCTGGCACGGCCTTCTTGCCGAAGAGTCCCTCCTTGAGAAAGAAGGTCTTGCCGAGGTTCTTCACCTCGAGGATCACGGCGTCCTCCGGCTTCACCCCGCGCGGGCGCTCCGCGTAATTGGCCGAGCCGCCGCTGGTCATGAAGTCCTCGATCACTGGCAGGCGCATCGGGCGGCGGTCGAGTCGGGGACGGCACTCGAGAAGCGCCTTGGTGTAGGCGTGCTGCGGCCTCTCGAAGATGTCGGCGACCGGCGCCTGCTCCTGGATCTCGCCCGCCTGCATCACCACGACGTGGTTGGCGATCTCGCCCACCACGCCGAGGTCGTGCGTGATGAAGAGCACCGACATGTGGTGGCGCTCCTGCAGCCCGGCGATCAGGTCGAGGATCTGCTTCTGGATGGTGACGTCCAGCGCCGTCGTCGGCTCGTCCGCGATGAGGAGCTTGGGCTCGCAGGCGATCGCCATCGCGATCATCACGCGCTGCTGCTGGCCGCCGGAGAGCTCGTGCGGGAAGCTCCTCACGCGCAGCTGCGGATCCGGAATGCCCACTTCGGAAAGCAGTTCCACCGCGCGCGCCGCCGCGGCCCGGGGCGTCATGCCCATGTGCAGCCGCAGCACCTCGCCGATCTGCTCGCCGACGGGAAAGACCGGGTTCAGGGACGTCATCGGCTCCTGGAAGATGACCGAGATGTCCTTGCCGCGAATGTCCTGCAGCCGCTCCGGCGTCGCCTTGAGCAGGTCCGTGCCGCCGTACAGGATGCTGCTCTGCGCGGGGATGACGGCGTTCTCCGGCAGGAGCCCGAGGATCGCCATCGCCGAGACGCTCTTGCCGCTGCCGGACTCGCCTACCAGGGCCACCGTGCGGTGCGTGGGGATGTCGAAGGAGATGCCCTTCACCGCCTCGAACGTGGAGTGCCTGTCGACGCGGAAGGTGACGCGCAGGTCGCGGATCTCGAGGAGGTTCTGTGCGTTCGTCATGCCGGTCTCTCCGCTTCTCACTTGAGCTTCGGGTCCAGCGCGTCGCGCAGGCTGTCCGTGAGCATCGAGAAGGCGGTCACCAGCACCGCCATGCTCGCCCCGGCGGCGAAGAGCTGCCACCACTTGCCGATCACCAGTTCGTTCTGCGCCTCCGCGAGCATGGTGCCCCAGGAGACCATGTCCACCGGCACGCCCAGCCCCAGGAAGGAGAGGATCACCTCGGCCTTGATGAAGCTCACCACGTGCTGCGAAAGCTGCACCAGGATCACGTGGCTCGCGTTCGGCAGGATGTGCACGAACATGCGCGAGAAGTGCGAGGCGCCGATGGCCTGCGCGGCCTTCACGTACTCGCGCCCGCAGTGCTTGATGTACTCGGCGCGCACCAGCCGGTAGATGCCCGTCCAGCCGGTGAGCGCGAGGATGACGATGATCGTGTCCAGCCCGCGCTTGAACACCGCCGCGAAGGCGAGGATCAGGAGGATGTAGGGGATCGAGGTGAAGATGTTGTAGAACCACTCGAGGAAGTCGTTGACCCTGCCGCCCCAGTAGCCCGCCAGCGCGCCCAGGATCGTGCCGATGAGGGTGGCGAAGAGCGCCGCGGTGAGGCCCACGAAGATCGATACTTCCGAGCCCTTGACCGCCTTCTCCAGCACGTCCCGGCCCCACTTGTCGCCCCCGAACGGCAGGGATTCCGCGCGTTTCACCTCGGTGACGGCGATCTTCGCCGCACGCTCCTCCCACTCCTTGTAGCGGGGGGCGAGCGGGTCGATGTCGGAGAGGTCGACGGGCTTCGCCTTGGTCGCGCCGTCCTTGTTGGTGACTTCCTTCGCTTCCAGGTTCTCGGCCCCGGCCAGGAACGCGGGGTTGGCGTAGGAGACGCCCTTTTCCTTGTTCCAGTCGCGCGCGATCACGCCGGCATAGGAGGCCAGCATCATCGCGAGGTA
>CAZOIB010000420.1:0-15680 GCA_964579785.1 uncultured Lysobacter sp.
CGCCATAGCTGCCGCCCGCGGCGAAGAGGCGGCGTCGGTCGATGTGGCCCGTGCGCAGCATGAAGTCCGTCCCGGCCTCGACGTCGGCGTATTCGCGCTTGCCGAATTCCTTGTCGATGGACTCGACGAAGCGCTGCCCGAACGAGGACGACCCGTGGTAGTTCACGCACACGACCACGTAGCCCTGCGCCGCGAAGGCGTGGTTGTTCCAGCGGAAGTGGAAGTTGTCGCCCCAGATCCCGTGCGGACCGCCGTGGATGTTGTGCAGCAGCGGCCACTTCTTCTTCGGGTCGAAGTGCGGCGGGTAGATCGCCCACATCTGCACCTTGCGGCCGTTCCAGCCGCGGATCTCGAATTCGCGCACCTCTCCCAGGGTGACGCCGGCCATCACGTCGTCGTTGAAGCGGTCGACGCGCCTCTCTCCGCGCTCCGGCGTGGTGCAGTAGACCGCCGGGGGCGAACTCATGGTGTTGCGCACGAAGGCGATGGCGCCGTGCCCGGCAACAAGGTCGGACACGGTGCCGCCGACTGCAGCAACTTCCGGGGCCAGCGCGGTCAGCCGCCAGCGCCACGCATGGGTGCGTGCCCGATCCTCCGCGATGAACAGCAATGCCGACGAGTCGCGTTCCCAGGCGAGGGGGGCATTGACGCTGCGATCCCACGCATCCGGCAGTCCCCGCAGGCGACCGGAGGCGCGATCGATGAGGGCGATGCGATCCTCCGCGATATGGCTGCGGCGCTTGTTGCTGGTGAGGAGCGCCAGCCACTTGCCGTCCGGCGAATAGGCGGGACCCGAGTGGTCCAGGCGCGAACCCTTGGTGAGCAGGCGGAACTTCTTCGCCCGCAGGTCGAGCGCCACGATGTGATGCTCGTGATCGGCGCGCTTCTCCTCGGCAGGGTCGAACGTGAAGGCGATCTCGCGCCCGTCCGGCGCGATGTCGTAGTGGCTCGCCGACGGGTCGCAAAGCGGCAGCTCGTAGGGGGTTCCCGCGAAGAGATCGGTGATGCGCTCCGAGTGGACATCCACCACGAAGAGCCTCGGCACGCGTCCATCCGACAGCCAATGATCCCAGTAGCGGTACTGTTCGTGCTCGACCACGTGCGCCTTGACCTTGGCGTCCTTGTGCTGCCTGTAGCGCTCGTCGAGCGCCTTGTAGCCGATGGCGCCCGGCCAGACCCAGGAGATGAATGCCAGGCGGCGCGAATCCGGAAACCACTTGATGCCGGAGACGCCGGTCGGCATGCGCGTGAGGCGACGCGCCTCGCCGCCATCCGGCGCGATCAGCCACACCTGCGGCTCGTCGTCCTTCTCGCGCTTGGCGACGAAGGCGATGCGCGCGCCGTCGGGCGACCAGCGCGGCTCGCCGTCCTTCTCACCGGCCTCCGTGAGCGGCCGGGGCTCTCCCCCGAAGGTGGACAGGAGCCAGAGCTTCGTCGCGCCCTTGTTCTCCTCCATGTCGAAGGTGGTCACGGACACGCACACCTGCGCGCCGTCCGGCGACAGGGTGGGCTGCGCGGGACGCGCGAACTTCCAGAGGTCTTCGGCGCTGAGCCGGCGGGATGAGATGGCCATGGGCGCCGATTCTACCGGGGGTCGGCGTTAGAATGGCTGCAAATTCAGGAGCCCCGCGATGCCCAGCCCGACCAAGCCCGTATTCCAGTGGGACGACGCCTTCCTGCTCGAAGGCCAGCTTTCCGAGGAGGAGCGCATGGTACGCGACAGCGCGCGCGCCTTCAGCGAGGAGAAACTCAAGCCGCGCATCGTCGAGGCCAACCGCCACGAGCGCTTCGACCGCGCGATCCTCCACGAGATGGGGGCGCTGGGATTCCTCGGCTCCACCATCGAGGGCTACGGCTGCGCAGGCGTGAACCACGTGTGCTACGGCCTCATCGCGCGCGAGATCGAGCGGGTCGATTCCGGCTACCGCTCGACGATGAGCGTGCAGTCCTCGCTCGTCATGCACCCGATCCACGCCTACGGCACCGAGCCGCAACGGGAGCGGTGGCTGCCGCGACTCGCCACCGGCGAAATCGTGGGCTGCTTCGGCCTGACCGAGCCCGACCATGGCTCCGACCCCGGCGGCATGGTCACGCGCGCGCGCAAGGTCGACGGCGGCTGGCGCGTGAGCGGCGCCAAGATGTGGATCACCAACTCGCCGATCGCCGACCTGTTCGTCGTGTGGGCCAAGGACGACGCGGGCGACATCCGCGGCTACGTCCTCGAGAAGGGCATGCAGGGACTCTCGGCGCCCAAGATCGAAGGCAAGTTCAGCCTGCGCGCATCCATCACCGGCGAAGTCGTCATGGACGACGTGTTCGTCCCCGACGACAACTACCTGCCCAACGTGAAGGGGCTCAAGGGCCCGTTCGGCTGCCTCAACAAGGCGCGCTTCGGCATTTCCTGGGGTGCGCTCGGTGCGGCGGAATTCTGCTGGCACGCGGCCCGCCGGTACACGATGGACCGCAAGCAGTTCGGACGCCCGCTGGCTTCCAATCAGCTGATCCAGAAGAAGCTGGCCGACATGCAGACCGAGATCACGATCGGTCTGCAGGCGGTGCTGCGCGTCGCGCAGCTGCTCGACCAGGGGCTCGCCACGCCCGAGATGGTCTCGCTCGTGAAGCGCAACTCCTGCGGCAAGGCGCTCGAGATCGCCCGCACGGCGCGCGACATGCACGGCGGCAACGGGATAGCGGACGAGTACCACGTGATCCGCCACGTCATGAACCTCGAGGCGGTCAACACCTACGAAGGCACGCACGACGTGCATGCCCTCATCCTCGGGCGGGCGCAGACGGGACTGTCGGCGTTCTGAACGCGGGCGCGGTTCGCGCCCTCTCAGTGGACGGGTTCGTCCGGGGCCAGGCCGGGCGGGAGTGCCACGGCCTCGATGCCCTCCTCCTGCAGGTCGACCGCTTCCTGCGTGGTCACCCGGCCGCGGATGCCGCGCGCCGACTCTTCGCCGTAATGGATGCGGCGCGCGACTTCGGGGAACTGCCTCCCCACGTCCTCCGTGTTGGCAACCACATAGGCCTTGAGCCTGGCGAGCACGGTGGCCAGTTCATTCGCGGCAGGCTGCGGCTGCGCGGCGACCGGCATGGTTTCAGGTCCGCGCGCGCCGGTGTTCACATAGGGCGCCGAAGGGCGTTTCGCGACGGACGTGTTCTCGCACAGCGGGCAGGAAACGATTCCCTGTGCCTGCTGGCGATCGAAATCGTCCGCGGAGGCAAACCACCCCTCGAAATCGTGGCCGCTCCCGCAACTCAGGTTGAATACCCTCATGCTTGCCTAGTGGGGACGATCGCCGGACATTTCAACGCCCCTCGCCTTCCGCGAGCCGCAACATCCGTTCGACCGCGGACGAACAGGCGACCACGTGCCTGTTCACGTAGCTTTCGTGATTGCGCTCCACCTCGTCGAGTGCGTAGACGTAGTTGACCATGAGCCCCAGTGACTGGCGCAGGCCGCGCGCCGACGTGTCGGCGCGCCAGTTGATGCGCTCGAGACGCGCGCCGTTGCCGAGATGGAAGCGCGCCACCGGGTCGAGCACGTGCCCCGCTTCCCACTGCCGCACGAGGTAGCGGGCAGCCAGGGCCTCGAGCGGTTCGCGCAGTTCCTCGCCGGGAACGGCGGCGGGCTCCGCCGTGGCGATCGCGCGCACGGGCGGTGACAAGGCCAGGCCGGGGTCCGCCGGCTGGCGCCGCAGCCACGGGCGAAAGCCGGGCAGCGGGGACAGGGTGGAGAACAGGCGCAGGTTCGGGAGTTCCTCGCGCAGGTCCTGCGCCACCTGCTTGATGAGGAAATTGCCGAAGGAGATGCCCTTGAGTCCCGCCTGGCAGCTGGTGATCGAATAGAACACGGCGCAGCGCGCCCTGCGCGGGTCGCCGATGGCGCTCTCCGTGGAGAGGATCGGGCCCACTGCCGCGGGCAGCTCGTCGACGAAGGCGACCTCCACGAACACCAGCGGTTCGCCGGGGAGCGCCGGGTGGAAGAAGGCGAAGCAGCGGCGATCGCGCTCGAGGCGGCGCTTGAGGTCGGTGAAGCCGTGGATTTCGTGCACGGCCTCGTAGGCGATGAGCTTCTCGAGTACCGATGCGGGCGTGCCCCAGTCGATGCGGCGCAGCTCGAGGAAGCCGCGGTTGAACCAGGAACCGAACAGGTGCGTGAGGTCGTCGTCGACGCTGGCCAGGTGCGGATGCGCGGGCAGCTCGTCGTGCAGTACCTTGCGCATCCCGACCAGCGCCGCGGTGCCGCCGGGCGCCATGTTCATGCGGCGGAAGACTTCCTGACGCGGCGGCTCGGCCACGCGCTGCAGCCGCGCGAGGGTCGCCGGCGAGGGATCGCGGCTGTAGGCCTCCGCGGCACCCAGCACCTCGTCGGGATTGGGCGAGAAGCCGCGCGCGAGCAGGTCGAAGAAGAGGCGCCGGCCGTCCGCGTCGAGTCCCGCGTACAGCGCCAGCGCCCGCCGCGCCATGAGCGCCCCCGAGGACTCGCCCCGTTCCGTGACCAGCGTGCGCAGGAGCTTGGCCAGGCGCAGCGCCCTCCTCTCGCTCTTGCCGCGGGTTGCGGCCGCGATGGTCCCGACCAGCCTGTCGATGATGGAACGCGTCATGGGCATCGTCAGTTCTCCGGGGAGCGGTAGCGATCCCTGAGGACGTTCTTCTGCACCTTGCCCATGGTGTTTCTCGGCAGCTCCCCCACCACGAAGACCCGTTTCGGCACCTTGAAGTTCGCCAGCCGCGACTTGAGCCAGGCGATGACTTCGGCCTCCACCGGCGGCGGCCGGCCCGCGCGCGGCACGACGATGGCCGTTACCGCCTCGCCGAAGTCGCGGTGCGGCACCCCGATCACCGCGGACTCGAGCACGGCCGGCATCTCGTCGATCGCGAGCTCCACTTCCTTGGGATAGACGTTGTAGCCGCCGGTGATGATGAGGTCCTTCGAGCGTCCGACGATCGACAGGTAGCCATCGGCGGAAAAGGAGCCCACGTCGCCGGTTCGGAAATAGCCGTCCGGCGTGTACTCCTCCTTGTTCTTCTCCGGCATGCGCCAGTAGCCGGGCAGCACGTTGTCGCCCTTCACCTGGATGTGGCCGACCTCGCCCGCCGCGCAGGGCGATCCGTCGTCGCCGATGACGCGCACGCTCGTCCCGGGCAAGGGAAATCCCACCGTGCCGGGCCGGCGCTCCCCGGCGAACGGATTGGACGTGATCATCCCGGTTTCCGTCACGCCGTAGCGCTCGAGGATGCGGTGGCCGGTGCGGGCCTCGAACTCGGCATGCGTCTCGGCGAGCAGCGGCGCGGAACCGGAAACGAAGAGCCGCATCCCGGCGCAGGCCGCGCGTGTCAAGCCCCTCTCGGCGAGCAGGCGCGTGTAGAAGGTCGGCACGCCCATGAAGACGGCGCTGCGGCCGAAATCCGCGATGGCGCTGCGGGCGTCGAACCTGGCGTGGAAGCGCATGGCCGTGCCGTTCATCAGCACGCAGTGGCAGGCGACGAAAAGCCCGTGCACGTGGAAGAGCGGAAGCATGTGCACGAGGATGTCGTCGGGTCCGAACTTCCAGTACTCGTGCAGGACGCGCGCGTTGGAGGCGAGGTTGCGGTGCGTGATCATCGCGCCCTTGGAACGCCCGGTGGTGCCCGAGGTATAGAGGATGGCCGCGAGGTCGTCGGCACTTCTCGCCACCGTCGCGAACTTGGTCGCGGCCGTGCGGGCGGCAGCGACGAAGGTGCCCCCACCGTGCTCGTCCAGCGTGTAGACGTGACGGATGCCGCGCGCGGCTGCGACGGGTTCCAGCCAGGGAGCCGAACGCGGCTGCGCGATCACCGCGCCCGGTTCGGCGTTTTCGAGGAAATAGGCCACTTCGCCCTGCTGGTAGGCGCTGTTGAGCGGCAGGTAGACGAGGCCCGCGCGCAGGCAGGCGAGGTACAGCAGCAGCGCTTCCGGCGATTTCTCCACCTGCACGGCGACGCGGTCGCCCGGGACCAGGCCGAGCCCGGTGAGGAAACCGGCATAGCGTGCGCAGGATTCCTCGGCCTCCTGGTAGGAGATTTCACGTCCCTCCTCGAGGATCAGCAGCGGTCGCGAGCGGTTCGCCGGGAAGCGGGACTCGAAGTGCGCGTAGAGGTTGTCGTTCATGGGTCAGGGAAAGAGCCCGAGCTTGTGTTCGTCCTCGGCAACGCCGGCGCGCCGGTACTCGTCGATGTCACCCACCGCGTCGCGGCTCGCTCCCAGTATGCTCGCGACCGCGGCGCCCGGCAGGACCTGGACATCGGCCCCGTGCACCGTGGCCACATGCGTGGCGGGTGCGGCCAGCGCCACGTAGACTCCGCCGCCGGCGCGGTCGAGGATGGTCAGCGCGACGTGGGTGCCGCGCGCGGCGACCGCGGCCAGCGCCACCCCCATGTCCACGATGTATTCGCTGAGCACGATTCTCTCGTCGTCGAGCTTCGCCGCGTGCGTCTCGCAATCCAGCAGCACTTCCAGCCGCGCCGGCGCACTCCGGGCATGTTGCCACGCGGCTTGCGCAAATCGCCAGGCCCGCTCCGCCCCGACGTGGCTGTTGCCGACGAGGCCGAGTATCGGTGCGGGCCCACCCTGCCAGTTGCACTCGCCGGTGATGATGCCGTCGCACTCGGCGGCCAGGTAGCCATCGCGGTAGAGCCGCTCGAGATCCTTGCGACGGACTGTCTCCGGCTGGCGCGTGGCGAGCCCTTTCCCGAGTCGCGACCGCAGCGCCTCGTGACGGTCTAGAAGGCCTGCCCACGGCTGCGCGTCGGCGACCAGAGCGGAGCGCAGCCATGCGGCCAGATCGATCTCCCGTGACCACACGGTGTTTGCGTCGCAGGCCCTGGCTCGCGCCGAGGCGCCGATCGCCGCCTCGGCGATGGCGCGGAACATCTCGTCCAGCACGGTGGTCCCGGCCGCCTGCGCGAGAATGGCCGGCCCCGACATGGCCAGCTGGGTTTCCGGGCTGAACAGCCGCTTCCCGGCAACGTGGGCCAGCATGCTGGCGCCGCCATAGCAATTGCGCCCGAGGACGATGGCGATGGGCGCCCCGGAGACGCGTGCCGCCAGCGCTTCGCGGAACAGCCGCCGGAATGCCCCGAGGGCATCGAGCCCTTCCGAGATGCGCGCTCCCGCGGAGTCCAGGTAGAGAACGAGGGGCGAACGCTCGCGCGCGACGATGCCGAGCAGGGGCGCGAGCTTCGCCACTTCGGCCTTGCCGATGGAACCGCTTGCGATCCGGTTCTCGATCAGGGCCACGCGCACGGGCCGGCCATCGAGGCGGCCCTTGCCGAGCGTCAGGTTGGCGACGGCTTCGCCATGCGGCTCGAACCCCAGCGCCTCGCGCAGCGCGTCCAGCAGCTTGGGTCGTGAGTCCGCGGCGTTCAAGGCGCGAGCGCGGTGGCGAGGGCCACGGCGGGGTGCACGGCAGCGCGCAGCGCGCCGTGCTCGATCTGGTGGCGGCAACTCGTTCCCGCCGCAACGACCAGCGTCTCCTGGCTTGCCACTCGCACGGCCGGCAGGAGGGACACCTCGCCCATGGCCATCGACACGTCGTAATGCGCACTCTCGTAGCCGAAGGAGCCGGCCATGCCGCAGCAGCTCGACTCGACGGCGCTCACCCGGGCACCGGGTATGGCGCGCAGCGCGGCGAGGGTGTCCTCGAAGCGGCCGAACGCCTTCTGGTGGCAGTGGCCGTGCACGAGGACTGCCCGGTGTTCGGCCGGTCGCCAGGCAATCGCCGTCCCGTCGCGAACAGCCGTGGCGATGAAACTCTCGAATGTCACGGCAAGCTCCGCCAGCGCCTTCGCGCGCGAGTCCCCCGGATGCATCGCCAGGAATTCGTCGTGCAGCGAGTACAGGCACGATGGCTCGAGTCCCACGACCGGCGTGCCGCGCTCGATCCACGGCGCGAGCGCATCGATCATGCGCCGCGACTCCGCCCTGGCGCGATCGGCCATCCCCGCCGACAGGTAAGTCCTCCCGCAGCAGAGAGGTTGGGTGGATTCACCACGGAGCGGCACGACGTCGAAGCCGGCCGCGTCCATGACCCGGCGCGCGGCTGCCAGGTTGGCGGGCTCGAACCAGTTGTTGAAGGTGTCGGCGAAGAGCAGCGCCTGGCGGCGTCCGTCGGGAACGTAGGCCGGCTGCGCGTCGAGCCACGACCGCGGACTGAACGGCGGCAGGGGGCGCCGCGCATCGAGTCCCGCCAGCGCACGCACCACGTGCGAGCTGCCCGGCAGGCGTTGCGCGGCATTGACGAGGGAGGCAAACCGCGAGGCCCACGGGGCGTAGGCCGGCAGCATGCCCACCAGGCGGTCGCGCACGCTGTAGCCGTTGCGGGCGCGATCGTGGTGCAGGTACTCGATCTTCATGCGCGCCATGTCCACCCCCGTCGGACATTCACGGCGGCAACCCTTGCACGACACGCACAGGTCGAAGGCCTCGCGGACAGCCGCGGAGGCGAACCCCTCGGCACCCAGCTGGCCCGACAGCGCCAGTCGCAGGGTGTTGGCGCGCCCCCGCGTGAGGTGCTTTTCGTCCCGGGTTGCGCGGTAGCTCGGGCACATCGTGCCGGCGTCGAACTTGCGGCAGTGGCCGTTGTTGTTGCACATCTCGACGGCGCCCGGCAGCCCGCCCCAGGCGCTCCAGTCGAGCACCGTCGCCGGCGCTTCGGCGCGATAGCCGGGCCGGTAGCGCAAGAGCGAGCGGTCGTCCGCCTTGGGCGGATTGACGATCTTCCCCGGGTTCATGAGCCCCGCGGGGTCGAACCAACCCTTGATCTCGGCAAGCGCTGCCGTGAGACGCGGGCCGAAGAAGGGCGCGATCCATTCGGAGCGCACCAGCCCGTCGCCGTGTTCGCCCGAGTAGGCACCCTTGTAGCGGCGCACCAGGTCGGCCGCCTCCTCCGCGATGGCGCGCATGCGGATCGTCCCGTCGCCCTTCATGTTGAGGATCGGGCGCACGTGCAGGCAGCCGACGGATGCGTGCGCGTAGAAGGTGCCCTCGGTGCCGTGCTTGCGGAACACGTCGGTGAGCTTCGCGGTGTACTCGGCGAGGTGCTCGAGGGGCACGGCGCAATCCTCGATGAAGGAAACGGGTTTCCCGTCGCCCTTCATCGACATCATGATGTTGAGTCCCGCCTTGCGCACTTCCCACAGCTCCTTCTGCTGCGCCGGGTCCAGCAGTTCCACCACACCGCCGGGGAAGCCGAGGTCGCCCATCAGCTCGCCGAGCCGCTTCACGCCGCGCACCTGCTCGTCGCGGTCGGCCCCGGCGAACTCGACCAGGAGGATGGCGTCCGGTGCCCCGCGGACATAGGCGTTGATGGTCGGCGCGAATGCCGGGATGGCGCGCGAAAGCTCGATCATCGTCCGGTCGACCAGCTCGACGGCGCAAGGCCCCAGTTTCACGATGTGCTGCGCAGCGTCCATGGCGTCCCAGAAGCGCGGAAAGTGCGCCACCCCGAGGGCCTTGTGCCCGGGGATCTCCGCGAGATCGAGCGTGATGCGCTCGAACCAGGCCAGGGTGCCTTCGCTGCCGACCAGGAGCTTGGCCAGGTTCTGGCCATCGGGCGCGAGGCAATCGAGGTTGTAGCCGGCCACGTGGCGCGACACCTTCGGGAAGCGAGCCGCGATTTCGTCCCTTTCCCGGGACCACAAGGCAGCGGCCCGTTCCGAGATCGCGCGAATCGCCGGGTTCGCCAGTTCCCCCGCCGGTCCGAAGCGCCCCCGCGTTCCATCGGCGAGCCAGGCGTCGATCGCGGCCACGCGGTGCACCATGTAGCCATAGGCGATCGATCGCGATCCGCAGGAGTTGTTGCCGGTCATGCCGCCGATCGTCGCCTGCGCCGCGGTCGAGACATCGACGGGGAACCACAGGTGGTCCTTGCGCAACCGGGCATTGAGGACATCGAGGACGACTCCGGGCTCCACGATGGCCCGCCGGGCGGCGGCATCGACTTCCACGACCCGGTGCAGGTGCTTCGAGGCATCCACCACGAGCGCGGCCCCGACGGTCTGGCCGCACTGGGAAGTACCGGCCCCCCGGGGCAGGACCGGGACACCGGCCTCGGCCGCGATCGTCAGCGCGGTGATGGCGGCTTCCATCGTGCGCGGCACCACCACCCCCACCGGCTCGATCTGGTAGATCGAGGCGTCGGTCGCGTAGCGCCCGCGGCTGGCGCGGTCGAAGAGGACATCGCCATCGACTTCCCGGCGCAGGCGCTCGGCGAGGGGGTGGGACGGGGCGCTGCGGTCGGCGGTAAAGCGAATCGGGTGCTGGGCGGTCATCAGGGCTTTTACCTGGCCGCGATTGGAGTCCGGGGGCGGCCTGCGGCATTATGGTCGGAAAACGACGGCCTGCCGCAATGACGCGCGCGGGACGAAGCGAGTTTCGAGGAGGATTACCCATGCCAGCCGGCCGCCACTTCCTGCAGATTCCAGGTCCCACCAACGTGCCGGACCGCGTCCTGCGTGCCATCGACCGCCCCACCATCGACCATCGCGGTCCGGAGTTCCAGGCACTGGGCCATGAGGTGCTGGCGGGAATGAAGCGCATGTTCAAGACCCGCCACCCGGTGATGATCTACCCGGCCTCCGGAACCGGCGCCTGGGAAGCAGCCCTCGTGAACGTGCTGTCGCCCGGGGACAAGGTCCTCATGTACGAATCCGGGCAGTTCGCATCCCTCTGGTGCAAGCTCGCCGGACGACTGGGCCTTCAAGTGGAACTGATCCCGGGAGATTGGCGACGCGGGGCGGAGGCGCCGGCCATCCACGACCGTCTCGCCGCGGACAAGGCGCACGCCATCAAGGCCGTCTGCGTCGTGCACAACGAGACGTCCACGGGTGCCGTCACGCGCGTCCCGCTGGTGCGCAAGGCGATCGACGACGCGAAGCACCCTGCCCTGCTTCTCGTCGACACGATTTCCTCCCTCGCCTCGATCGACTACCGGCACGACGAGTGGGGAGTGGACGTGACCGTGGGCGGCTCGCAGAAGGGGCTGATGCTGCCTCCCGGCCTGTCCTTCAATGCGCTTTCCGAAAAGGCCCTGGTCGCGCAGAAGTCGGCCCGGCTGCCGCGCTCCTATTGGGACTGGGGCGAAATGCTCGGGCCCAACGAAAAGGGCTTCTTTCCCTATACCCCCGCGACCAACCTGCTCTACGGCCTGCGCGAAGCCATCGCGATGCTCGAGGAAGAAGGCCTGGACAATGTCTTCGCCCGCCACGACCGCCACGCCGAGGCGACCCGGCGCGCGGCGGCCGCCTGGGGACTCGAGGTGCTGTGTGCCGTTCCCGAGGAATTCAGCTCGTCCCTGACCGCGCTGGTGATGCCGGCGGGCCACGATGCGGACCGGCTGCGCGCCGCGATCCTCGAGCACTTCGACATGTCGCTCGGCATGGGACTGGGCCGCCTGGCCGGCAAGGTCTTCCGCATCGGGCACCTGGGCGACTTCAACGACCTCACGCTGATGGGCACGCTGGCCGGTGTGGAGATGGGCCTCGAGATCGCCGCGGTGCCGCACGCGAAAGGGGGCGTCCAGGCTGCGCTGGACTTCCTGGCAAGCCCCCAGGCAATGCGGGGAGATGTTCGCCGCGCGGCATGAGCCTGTTATAAAGTAGCGCCCACCATGGCCGGTGCAGCAGCCGAGCCATGAATATGCGGGCCGGCCAACGGCCCCCGACAACGAGAGGAGACCATCATGTTCCACCGCTTCGCAGCGGCTGCCGCCGCCCTTGTGCTCGCCTTTGCGGGAACCGCATCCGCGCAGTGGCCCAACAAGTCCATCAAGTGGATCAACCCGTTTCCGGCGGGCGGCGGAACCGATGTCTTCGCGCGGCCCATCGCGGCAAAGCTCACGGCGGCGCTGGGACAGACCGTGTTCATCGAGAACCTCGGCGGGGCTGGTGGAACGGTCGGCGCGGGCGTCGCCGCCAAGGCCGCTCCCGACGGCTACACCTTCTTCGTCGGCGCGATTCATCACACGATTGCCGAGACGCTGTACACGAAGCTGCCGTACGCAGGCCTCGAGAAGGACTTCGAGCCGGTCACGGTCCTCGCCTACATTCCCAACGTCGTGGTGGTGCACCCGAAGCACGACTTCAAGTCGATCCCGGAACTGATTTCCTATGCCAAGGCCAACCCGGGCAAGCTCAACTTCGGCTCCGCCGGCAATGGCACGTCGCACCACCTGATCGGCGAGCTCTTCAAGATGCAGGCCGGGGTGGACCTCACCCACGTCCCGTACCGGGGAGCCGGCCCGCTGATGCAGGACCTGCTCGGCGGCGTGGTCGACCTGGCGTTCGACGGGATGGGCACTTCGGCGCCGCAGATCAAGTCCGGCAAGCTGCGCGCCCTGGCGGTGACGTCGGAAACGCGCTCGGCGGTAGTGCCGAACGCGCCGACGCTGACCGAATCCGGCTTCCCGGGCATCAAGGTGACCACCTGGTACGCGGTCTGGGCCCTCAAGGGAACGCCGAAGGAAGTCGTCGACAAGATGCACCAGGAAGTCGTCAAGGCGCTGCAGCAGCCGGACATCAAGAGCATCTGGGAGCAACAGGGTGCCGTCGCCGGTGGCCAGCCTCCCGCGGAGTTCGCGAAGTTCATCCGCAGCGAGATCGAGACCTGGGGCAAGGTGGTCAGGCAGGCCAACCTGAAGGTCGACCTCTGATCCGCCCGCGTGCCGGGCAGCACCTCGCCTAGGAGGCGGCCATGGCCGACATCGACCTGAAGCGCGTCCACAACCTCGGCATCAAGGCAGCCCGCCTTGCGGCCGACCGGATGGCGGAAGACCTCGGCAGGAAGTTCGGATTGAGTGGCGGGTGGACCGGCAACACCCACCACTTCGACCGGCCGGGCGTCACCGGAAGCCTGCACCTCACGGAAAAGGACCTCCACCTGACCGTGAAGCTCGGCTTCCTGCTTAAGGCGATGCGCGGCCCGCTGGAGGCGGCCATCGTGCGCGAGCTCGACACTCTTTTCGAGAAGCACGGCAGCAAGCCTGCTTCGGCCGCAGCCCGCAACCCGCACGAGCCGGCCGATGGTCCGGCGAGGAAGCCGGCTAGTCCGAAAACGGGGTCGGGTGCCCGGAAAAAAGGCGGTTGAGGATCTGCGTCTCGCGCCCATCGATGGTCGCGAGGAAGTGGTCCGCCCCGTCCATGTGGCGGAATGCCGCGAAGCCGCGCTCGAGAAACACCTGCAGGTCCTGCAGCCCGGCGAGCCGTGCCGGACCGCGCATCAGCTTGAGTGTGGCGAAGATCCAGGGCTTCACCACCAGCGCATCGAGGCGCCGGCCGACCTCGTCGATCAGTTCGATCTGGCGCATGCGCTCGGCGCGGGTACCCGCCTCGCGATAGGCTCGTCCGTAACTGGCCTCCGTGATCGGTCCTTCTTCAAGCACGGCGGCTACGCGCCGGTCGAGTTCTTCGGAGAGCGCGTCGACCTCGATGGCCAGCGCCGCCGTTTCCACGGCTGCCTCGGGCAGCGTGCGAACCATGACAGGGTAGATGCGCAGCATCGCCTCGTCGCGGCCGCTGAAGTCCTTGGCTCCGTAGAGGTCGTCGAGGAAGAACTCCGTCGCCTTGGCGTAACGCGGATCGGCATCGAGGTCGGCATAGGTGCTTGCCAGCCGCCTGGCCTGCCAGGCTTTGACCTCGACGAGCCGCGGCGGCGCATGGCCGTGCGACTCCCGCCCCCGCATCTCGTGCAGTCGCTGCAGATGCCGGCGCAATGACTCCGGTGCCGTTTTGGTCGAAGGTCCCATGCTCTCCGGGTTGCCTCGTTAGTACTGCACGGCTATTCTAACGAGTGATTGAAACGCTCGTTTGAATCTCGGTCAAGGCAGAAATAGAGAATGTTATATATTATTTTATTCAATATGTTATAGAGCATTATTAACCTTGACTCTTAATACTTCTCTAAGTCCGGAAGCGCCCCTCGTGCAGGCGTACGCGAGCCATCGCCGGGCCTTCGAACGCCAACGATTCCCCGACGCGCAGTCGCGAATTGCACGCCTCGACGCGCTGCACCACCTCGTTCGCGATCATGCCGGGGAATGGGCCGACGCCATCGCCAGGGATTTCGGCGGACGATCCGCGCACGAATCGCGGCTCCTCGAGATATTCCCTTCCCTCGAGGCGGTCGCACACGCCCGCAGGCACCTGCGCGGCTGGATGCGACCCGAGCGCCGGGCGACCAGCCTGTGGTTCCTCCCGGGGCGCTCCAGCGTGGTCGCGCAACCGCTGGGCGTGGTCGGCATCGTGGTGCCCTGGAACTATCCGCTCTACCTGGCCATCGGGCCGCTCGTTCCCGCCTTGGCCGCCGGCAACCAGGCCATGGTGAAGATGTCGGAAACCACGCCGGCCACCGGCGAACTCCTCGCGCGCCTGGTGGCCCGGTACTTTCCCGCGGGCGAGGTTTCCGTCGTCAACGGGGGCCCGGACGTGGCGCGCGAGTTCTGCCGGCTGCCTTTCGACCACCTGCTGTTCACGGGCTCGACCGGCGTCGGGCGCCAGGTGATGCAGGCCGCTGCCGACAACCTGACGCCGGTAACGCTCGAACTGGGCGGTAAATCCCCCGCCATCGTCGGTCGCGGCTTTCCCGTGGCGGAGGCCGCAAGCCGGGTCATGTACGGCAAGTGCCTCAATGCCGGACAGACGTGCATCGCCCCCGACTACGCGCTCGTCCCGGAGGAGTCGGTGGCCGACTTCATCGCGGCGGCGCAGCGCACGGTCGCCGCCCTCTACCCCACGCTGGCCGCCAACTCCGACTACACGGCCATCGTCGACGACCGGCACCGCGCGCGCCTCGCGCAGCTTCTCGACGAGGCGCTCGGCAAAGGGGCAACACAGTACGTGATCAACCCCGCGGGCGAGGATCTCGCCGGGACCGGCAAGTGCGCGCCGACGCTCCTTGCCGGCGTCGACGACTCCATGGCCGTGATGCGCGAGGAGATCTTCGGCCCCATCCTGCCGGTGGTGCCCTACCGCACGCTCGACGAGGCCATCGCCTTCGTGAACGCGCGGCCGCGACCGCTCGCGCTGTACGTGTTCGAACACCAGAGCGAGGCCGTCGACCAGGTCGTGCGGCAGACGGTTTCCGGGGGCGTGACAGTGAACGAGACCATCCTGCACATCGCGCAGGAAGAGCTGCCCTTCGGCGGCGTGGGCGCATCGGGCATGGGCCAGTACCACGGGCGCGAAGGCTTCGCCACCTTCTCGCAGCGCAAGGCCGTGTTCCGCCAGTCGAACCTGAACGGCCTGAAGCTGTTCCGTGCCCCCTACGGCAAGCGCTTCGAGAGCCTCGTGCGCCTGCTGCTGCGCTAGACGATGCTCACGAGACGGCAGTTCCTGAAGGTCGGCGTTGCATCGGGCCTGGTCCTTGCCGGCGCGGGGTGGTTCGCCTTGCGCCGCGGCCGGATGCCGGCAGGCGGGCGTCAATGGCTCGACGAACGCTCCGCAAGGATCGTCGCGGCGCTCGTTCCGGCGGTTCTCCAGGGTTCGCTCCCCATGGCCGAGCCGGCGCGCCGCGAAGCGATACGCGACGTCGTTTCCGCCTTTGACCGCGCCATCGCCGGTCTTGCTCCGGCCGTGCAGGAGGAGATCGCCCAGCTCTTCTCGCTGCTCGGCCTTGCAGCCGGCCGCTTCATCGTGGCCGGCGTGCGCTCCTCGTGGGCCGA
>CAZOIB010000421.1:0-4597 GCA_964579785.1 uncultured Lysobacter sp.
CCCCGGGTTGAGGATGTAGCGGTCCGTCTCGGCAATGGCCGCGCTTTCCTGGATGCCGATCGTGTCGGTGAGGTAGCGGATGGTCTGCTCGCGCGTCCAGCCGAAGGCGTGCAGCCCGGTGTCCACCACGAGCCGGCCGGCACGCCAGACCTCCCCGGAGAGCTGGCCGAACTTCGTGTAGGGGTCGCGGTACATGCCCATCTCGTAGCCGAGGAACTCCGCGTAGAGCGCCCAGCCCTCCCCGTAGGCCACGTAGTGCGTGCTGCGGCGGAACGACGGCAGGCCCTGCATCTCCTTCGCCCGCGAGCCCTGCAGGTGGTGACCCGGCACCGCCTCGTGCAGGAGCACCGCCTCCATGTCGTACTTCGGCCGCCGCCGCAGGTTGTTGGTGTTGGCCTCGAAGAAGCCGGCGCGGCTGCCGTCGAGGGCGCCGGGCGTGTAATGCTCGGCGTTGTCGCCCAGGTGCGCATCCATCGGGCGGATGCCGTAGGTGAGCCGCGGCAGCTCCGCGAAGAGGCGCGGCAGCTCCGCGTCGGCCCTCTTGGCGATGTCGCGGTAGTGCATGAGCATCTCGTCGGCGCTCTTGTGGTAGAAGCGCTCGTCGGTGCGCAGGAACGCGAGGAACTCCGCGAAGCCGCCCTGGAAGCCGGTGGAGGCGATGACGCGGTCCATCTCGCCGCGGATGCGCGCCACCTCGCGCTTGCCCAGCTCGTGGATCTCGCGGGCGTCCATTTCGGTGGTGGTCATCTCCGCGACCTGCGCCTGGTAGTAGGCCATGCCGGCCGGCAACTTCGAGGCGGCCAGCTCCTCGCGGCAGGCCGGCAGGTACTTCTCCTCGAAGAAGTGCCGGAACGCGACCAGCGCGGGACGCACGCGCTCGGCAAGCACCTTGCGGGCGGCCTCCGCAAGGCGCGCCTGCTCTCCTTCCGGGATCGCAGCGGGGAAGCGGCGGAACGGCGCGTAGGCCGGCGAGGCGGTGACGTCCTCGCCCGCGAAGGCGCCGATCTGGCCGGACACCCTCTGCATCGCCTGGCGCGGCGGCATCCAGCCCGAGCGCATCCCGGCCTCCATGACCGCGCGCGACTCCCCGACCACGCGCGGCACCGCGGCGAGGCGCTTCAGGTAGTTCTCGTAGTCCGCGACGTGACGGAACGGGCTCACGCGCGCGAGCATCGCCATCCCCATGTGCGGCCCCGAGACCGGGGACACCTGCATCCAGCCATCGCTGAAGCCCGAGCCGATGGGGAGATCGCCGTAGAACGCGTTCTCCCTGTCGCGCCGCCGCAGGTTCCCGCTGAAGATGGCGAGCGAGAGGCGATCCTGGTCGGAGAGCTTCTGCGGATCGAAGCGGTCGAGCTCGGCCAGCACCGCCTTCACGTGCGCCTTGCGCCGCGCGATGGCCGCCGGCGACTTGTCGTGCAGGCGGTCGTTGTAGGCGTGGTTGCCGAGGAAGGTGGCGTACTCCGGCAGTTCCTCCTGCAGGCGCTGGAACTCGCGCTCGAAGAGGGCATGCAGGCCGGGATCCCGTGCGGCGCCCGGAGCGGCGACGGCAGGCACGGCGAGGATTGCGGTGACGACGGCCAGGACGGCGAGACGCAAGCTCATGCCGCCCCTTTGGCCTTGATGGCCATGACGTAGCGGTCGTTGACGGTGACCAGGCGCTGCACGAGCAGGCGCACGATGGCGCGCCCGATTGCGGCCTGCAGCGCCCCCGTGGCGTTGGCGAGCGCCGCGGCGGGGAAGGCGATGACGCTGGTCGGGGTCACGGTGCGCACGCTGGCCGAGCGCGGCCGCTCGGCGCCCTCGATGAAGGCGATCTCGCCGAATGCCTCACCGATGGCGATGCGTCCCAGGCGCACGCCGCGGTGCACGACCTCGAGGTCGCCCGCCTCGACGACGTAGAGCGTCGTGTCGTCCGAGCCCTCGGCGATCACCTCCTCGCCGGCCCCGAACTGGCGCTGCGCGCCGATGCGCACCGCCTCCCAGACCTGGGTCTCGGAGAACTTGTCGAAGAAGCGGATCTGGCGCAGGGCCTCGAAGCGCGCGCTGTCGTTCACGGTGGCGGACTGCGCGATCAGTTCCGGAAACGCGAGCGCGATCGCCTCGCGGAACTCTTGCCATGTGCCGAAGCGGATCTTGCAATCGCGATGGATGGCGCGGTCGATCGTCGCGTGCAGCGCCGGCGGCAGGTCCGGGCGGCGCGTGGCGAGCGGCACCGGCGTCCCCTGCAGCTTCTCCGTGATGATGTCGGCCTGCGAGGTCGACTTGTGCGGGAACGCGCCGGACAGGAGGTTGTAGGCCATGACGCCGGTGGCGTAGATGTCGTTCTGCACGCCGGGCTCCGCGCCCTCGAAGTGCTCCGGTGGCACGTAGAAGAGTGTCCCCACGTCGAGCACCTGCGTGTGCTCCTCGCCCACCAGGTAGGCGGCGCCGAAGTCGCTGATCTTGGGCGTTCCGTCCGCGGCCAGCAGGATGTTGGCCGGCTTCACGTCGCGGTGCAGCAGGCCCTGCGTGTGCGCGTACTCGAGGGCGTGGCAGACCTTGAAGACGATGTCCGCCACGCGCGAGGGCGGCAGGAGCGTCTCCGGCGAAGTGAACGAAGCGAGCGTGCCTCCGGACAGGTACTCCATCACCAGGAAGCTCTGCCCGCCTTCCGTCCCCGCCTCGTAGATCTCCAGGATGTACGGATGCGTGAGGCGCCCGGCCAGCCGCATCTCGTTCAGCCACAGGCGCTCGAACTGCTTGCGGTCCTCGGTGGCGCTCTGCGCCCCGCGCACGACCTTCAAGGCGACTTCCTTCTGGCGAAAGCGGTCCTGGGCCAGGAACACCTCGGCCATGCCGCCGTGCCCGATGGATCGCACGTACTCGAAACGCGCGCCCAGGGCCCCGCAGAAGGCCTCGGGCAACTTGCTGTTCATGGCGATCTCCAGTGTCCCTACAGGTCCCCGGGGACCTTCGGCGCGCGCGCCTTGCGCGCCATTTCCTCGACCTTGGCCGGCGGCGCGCTGAGGATGCCGGACGGGCCGGGCAAGGGCGCCGCGCCCGGCGGGGGTTCCGCCGCGGAGGGCGCGGGAGCGGGTTCGAGAGCCGGCGCAGGCGGTGGTGGCGCGTCCTTGGGCAATTCCTTCGCCCAGACGTCGGGCATCAGCACGTGGCGTGCGGCGCCTCCCGGCTGCGCTGCGGTCGCGACGCCGAGGACCCTGCCCCACGTGTCCAGCAACGGCCGGCCACCGATCGCCGGGGCCACGGGCACGCTCGCCTCGATGATCTCGGCATTGCCTTCGCTCGCCACGCGCTTCACCACGCCTTCGACGAGCACCACCTCGCCGGCCGCATCGACGCCCGCCGCATAGACCTTGTCGCCGACCTTGGGGGATACGCCCTTGATCGCGAGCGGCCAGCTTCCGGCGCCGTCCACCACCAGCTTGCACAGCCCGCGCGCTTCGTCGGTCATCGCCACGCGGGCGGGAATGCTGCGCGGCGGAATGTCGACCGTCACCTGCGCGCCAGGCGCGATGCCCTCGCACGTGGTCGCCATCACGCCATTGGCCACCGTGAAGGCGATGCCCGTCGCGGTGGCCTTGCCGGACATGTCGATCGCCTGCACGCGGCCGACGGAACGCGCGACGTCGGACAGGATCTCCTTGACGGCACGCCCCTCGGGTGCGGCCGGCTTGCCCGGCATCAGCAGGAACCAGGCTGCCGCGCCCGCAGCCGCGACGGCAACGACGGCGCCGGCGGTGAGGACCGGGCGCCGGCTCTGCGGCGTGCTCGGCGCATCGGCCAGCGAGGCGTCGTAGGCCTTGCGCCGCGCGGCATCGGAGAGCACGGCGTATGCCTCGGCGACCAGCGACTCGCGCCTGGGGTCCGGCGGCGTGGCGGGGTCGCGGAACTGGGCCTGCAGGCGATCGTGCGCGCGGCCGATGGCCGACGTCGCGGCGTCGGGGCGGACACCGAGGATCTCGTAGTGCGATTGCCGGGGTTGGCTCATGGGGGGGGGAGGAAGGCGCGCCGCCATTGTGTAACAAGTTGTTTTGCCGGTACAGCCGATTCGCCCGGAAGGCGTTATTGGCTGCAGGCGCCGCGAAAAGGGGCGCTCCGGCAGGGCCCAGGGTCCGGCTGCCCACCACCAGACACAGGATGGAGACGACCATGACCAGAAAATCCCGCGCAATGGCAGCGATCGCAACGGTTTCCGCACTAGCCCTCTTCCCCACCGCCTCGCAGGCCGGCAACGACCCCAGGCTGGGCGCGCTCGTCGGAGGGGTCTTCGGGGCCGCCATCGGCCACGGCATCAGCGGCCACGACGGCGCCATCGTCGGCGGCGTGCTGGGCGCCCTCACCGGCGCCAGCATCGCGGCGGGCTCGGGCTACTACGGCGCGCCGTACCGCTACGAGACGCCGCACGCCTATTACCCGTCCGCGCCGGTGTACTACTCGCCGCCCCGCGTGGTCTATCGTGCGGCGCCGGTCGTCGTGTACCGCGCCGCGCCGCGACGTCCCGTCTACACCTCGGTCGTGGTCGCCAGGCCGCACGGCTGGCGTGCCGGCCAGCACGATCACCGGGACGGATACGGCAGGCGCTAGCGCTTCCTAG
>CAZOIB010000422.1:0-1708 GCA_964579785.1 uncultured Lysobacter sp.
GGC
The DNA here is from genome assembly GCA_964579785.1 of uncultured Lysobacter sp. GTDB lineage: Bacteria > Pseudomonadota > Gammaproteobacteria > Burkholderiales > Usitatibacteraceae > FEB-7. Next base: position 4 of record CAZOIB010000422.1, read on the forward strand.
GCTCGCCATGAGAACGAGGGCGAACCACTGCAGCGTCGCCACTCCCACCCCGACGAGTTCGAGCAGGCGGGCGCTCTCGTAGGCGGGCGAGGCCGCCTGCATGGCCGTCGTCGCGTTGATCGTGCGCGGGAGCATGGCCGCGGCGAGCGGCGTGGCGTAACGGATGAGTAGCGCGGTGATCTCGGGTCGCGCGGTGGGGTGGCTCTCGTGCACGTGCCAGACGCTTTCCACCGAGGTGACGACCAGCCGGTCCACCACCGTTCCGGTAGGCGCGAGGATGCCGGTGACGGTGTACGGGTGCTCGTCGTGCGCGGGACCTGCCATCGCCAGCCCATGCGAACCGGCGATCCGCGCGCCGGCCGCGAGCCCGTGGCGGCGGGCAACCTCGGAGCCGACGACGGCCTCCATCTCGCCCGCGAAGAGCCTGCCGCTGGCGAGCTTGGCATCGTAGAGCCCGAGGAAGGAGGCATCCGTGCCGACGATGCGGTGGCCGCGGAAGGCGTCGCCCAGCGCGAGCGGGGTCGCTGCGGCCACCATCGGGTTGGCGACGATGGCCTGCGCTTCCGCGGCGCCGATGTTTCCGGTGGGCACGTCGGCGTGAAACACAGTCGACAGGATGAGCTGCAGCGGGCTTCCTTTCGCGCCGACCACGAGGTCGACCGGCTTCGCGTCGCGCGCCAGGCGTTCCTCGGCCTGGTGGGTGAAGAGGAGCAGGAAGGTGATCGTGGCCATGCCCAGCGCCAGCATGGCGACGTTGAGTGCCGTCAGCAGCGGGCGGCTGGCGAGGTAGGCGGCGGCGAGGCGGACGATCCTCACAGGTCGAGCCGCCTCGCGAAGCGCTCCCGGATGCGCCTGTCGTGCGTGGCGACGACGAGCGTTGCGCCCGTCGCCTTCGCCTGGTCGAGCAGGAGCGCGACGGCCCTTTCGCAATTCGCGTCGTCGAGCGCCGAGGTCGGTTCATCGGCCAGGATCAGCGTCGGGCGGTTCACGATGGCGCGGGCGATCGCCACGCGCTGCGCCTCGCCCACGGAAAGGTCGCGTGCCCGTGCGCGAGCGAGGCGCGCGATGCCCAGTGAGGCGAGCACCGCATCGATGCGCGCATCGTCGACGGGGGCGCCGGCCAGGCCCTGCGCGAGACGCAGGTTCTCGCGCACGGACACCACGCCGATGAGATGCAGGGTCTGGAGCACCAGCCCGACATGCCTGGCGCGGAATGCGTCCCGTCCCGCGGGCGTAAGGCGCGTCACATCCGCGTCACCCACGCGAACCGTGCCCGCCGTCGGCGTGGTGAGGCCGGCGATGACGTTGAGGAGCGTCGTCTTGCCGCTGCCCGAGGCGCCCAGCACGAGGCTAGCGTCACCCTGCGCGACCTCCCAGGCGGGCACCGCCAGGACGGTGCGCCCGGCGTACTCGTGGCGCAGGTCGCGGATCTGCAGCATGGCGGCGCGGCTCAGCCGGGGCGGCTCATGCAGCCACGCAGTACGCGAGGCCTTCCTCGAACAGGCGGCGCGGGATGCGCCGGCCGATGAACACCATCACGCTCTCGCGCGCCTCTCCCGCGCCCCAGGGCTTGCCCGGCGTGCCGCCCATGAGCATGTGCACGCCCTGGAAGATCATGCGCCGCGGCTCGCCCTGGATGTTGAGGATGCCCTTGTAGCGCAGCAGGTCCTCGCCGTAGTTCTGCACCATCAGCGAGAGGAAGGTC
>CAZOIB010000423.1:0-2072 GCA_964579785.1 uncultured Lysobacter sp.
TGGTGACGCCGCGCCCGGAGATGCGCTTCCGCGGACTCAAGCCCGGCGACCGCTGGTGCGTGTGCGCGCTGCGCTGGCTGGAGGCGCTCGAGGCGGGAGTCGCGCCGCCGGTCGTGCTGGAGGCAACCCACGAGCAGGCCCTGGAGCTGGTTCCGCTGGAGGAGCTCAGGCGCAACGCCCTGGATTCGCGCCCCAGCACCCGGGCGCCGTGAGAAGGATGGGGATGCTACCCTCTCTCGACTTGCCGCGGGGAAAGGGTAGCGTCCCCATCCTTCTGGCCCCCGCCGTCGCCTTCGTCGACCTCGAGACCACGGGCACCTCCGCCACCGGTGACCGCGTCACGGAAGTGGCGATCGTGCGCATGGCCGAAGGCGAGGTCGTCGAGGAGTGGTCCTCGCTCGTCGATCCGGAACGCTCGATTCCGCCGGACATCCAGGTCCTCACCGGGATCACCAACGAGATGGTGCGGGGCGCGCCCACGTTCGCCGACATCCGCCACGAGGTGCGCGAACGCCTGGAAGGGCACCTCTTCGTGGCGCACAACGCGCGCTTCGACTACGGGTTCCTGAAGAACGAGTTCGCGCGACTGGAGATGCCCTTCAGCGCCGACGTGCTGTGCACGGTGCGCCTGTCGCGGCGGCTCTATCCCGAGGCGGTGGGCCACGGCCTCGATGCCCTCATCGCGCGCCACGGGCTGGTCGATCCCCTGGACGCGGTGGACCCCGCGGCACGCACCGGCCGGCACTCCGCGCTGGGGGATGCACGGGCATTGTGGCGGTTCCTGCAGGTGATCGAGCGCGAGAAGCCGGCCGACGAGATCGCCGCGGCGGTGAAGCGGTTGCTCAAGATCCCGAGCCTGCCGCCGCAGTTGCCGCCCGATGCGCTGGAGGGCATCCCGGACGGTGCCGGCGTCTACCGCTTCTTCGGCGTGAACGACCTGCCGCTCTACATCGGCAAGAGCGTGAACCTGCGCGACCGCGTGCGCTCGCACTTCTCCTCCGACTACCGCAACGCGAACGACAGCCGCCTCTCCGCCGAAATCAGCCGCCTCGACTGGATCGAGACGGCGGGCGAGCTGGGGGCGCTGCTCCTGGAATCGCGCCTGGTGAAGGAAGTGGCGCCGCTGCACAACGCGATGCTGCGGCGGCGGCGCACCAACTGCGTGCTGCGCCTGCCGTCGCTGCGCGAGGCGCCGGAGTTCCTGAAGCTCGACGAGATCGACTGGGACGAACGCGTACCCGGCGCCGAGCCGCTCTACGGGCCGTTCACCTCGCCGCGGGCGGCGCGCGACCTGCTGGAAGCGATCGCGGCGGAGCAGGGCCTGTGCTGGCGCCTCCTCGGCTGGGAGAAGCGCGGCGGCCCCTGCTTCGCGCGGCAGGTAAAGAAGTGCCGTGGCGCCTGCGTGGGCGAGGAAACTCCCGAGGTGCACAACCTGCGGCTCGCCACCGCGCTCGAGGCGAAGCGCATTCCCGACTGGCCGTTCACGGGGCCGGTAGCCATCGTCGAGCGCGATGCGGGGCGCGGCATCGAGGAGGCGCACGTGATCCACCGGTGGCGGCATCTCGGCACCGCGCGGGACGAGGACGAGCTTGCGGCACTGGCGGCGACGCGCCGTCTGCCGGAGTTCGATCCGGACATCCTCAGGCTGCTGGTGCGCTGGTTCGCGGAGAACCCCGGGAAGGCGCGGCCCATTGCGCCGAGCGGTTAGCGCGGATGGTCGGCTACCCGCGCGGCCTTCCCCGGAGCCTGCTCACTGTCCTGCCGGCGGTTCCCAGAGTTCGACCTTGTTGCCCTCCGGGTCGATGACCCAGCCGAACTTGCCGTACTCGGACTCCTCGACCTTCTCCATCACGTTGCAGCCTTCCGCGCGCAAAGCCGCGACGAGCGCGTGCACGTCCGCGACGCGGTAGTTGACCATGAACGAGGACGCGCTCGGCGCGAAATAGTCGCCGCCCGCATCGCTGACCGTCCAGATGGTGGTGCCCGGTGTCGGGTTTCCCGCGTCGTCCGTCCAGCGGAAAGCCGCGCCTCCCCACTCCTGGACGTCGATGCCCAGGTGCTTCCGGTACCAG
>CAZOIB010000424.1:0-3293 GCA_964579785.1 uncultured Lysobacter sp.
CGGCGGTATCGCCGCTCCGGTCTTCGATGCAAGCGGAAAGATCAGGGCATCCATCCAGATCGTGCTTCCAGTCACCCGGATGGCGTCCACGGCGAACAAGCACAACATCGGTGCAGTCGTCCGCGCTGCCTGCGAGTGCACGCAGAGCCTTCGCGGTCGCATACCACCGACATCCTCACCCCGCCCCGCAGCCTCGAGGTCCTGATATGGCGCAGTTCGACGTGCACGTCCAGAAGGCGGAGATGTTCTGGGACTTAGCCCAGAAGCACTACGGCCGCGTCGGCCTCCCGTTCATGACCATTAACTTGGCCATGTATGCGCTCGGACACTTCGTCGAAGCGCTACTTGCTCGCCAGCTGCGGCATCCGAGCAGCCCAGCACGCGGGGTACCCCACGGCGATCGCGAAGCGATGCTCCGCAAGTACCTCGTCGCGCAAAACATCGTGGCAGCAAGCTGGGCCGATCACTACTCCGACTTGTCCGCTCGCAGGGATACGTTCATCGACGGCGGTATCCCCGATCGGCAAAGCGCAGCCGAGTACATGGCGCTTGCTGCGCCGCTCGTTTCCTATCTAAAGGGTCGCGTCACAGCGACAGCTCAGCATTTCGACTCGAAGGACGCCTGAATGGCAACCAAGGACGCACATCGCGCGCTGGCAGAGGAGTTGCTAGGTCAGATGCGCAAATCCCAGGCCGAATCAGAGTGGCCAATTGCGGTCGATACGGGCTTTTACGCTGTGTTTCACGCGCTGGAGGCGCTCAATGCCGTTGAATGCCGGGATTCCTACTCGTTTGCGGACGCTGCTGACATCCTGGACAACGTCCTGACCGGTCGGGTACTCGAGCCGTCAGTGCGTCAGGCGTACCAGCACCTGTTCTATTTCCGCCGGGGTGTTTTATACGGCTGTCATACGCCCACCCAAGCGCAGATAGTCGAGTACTGCAAGACGGCCGAGCGCTGTTATACGCAGATTGCGGAAAAGCTCGACGGCACGGCCAAGCGAGAGTCGGCTTGAGCCAGGTGACAAGCGCTTTCCGTATCGGCGTCGACATCGGTGGCACCTTCACCGATATGGTGCTCGTTTCCGATGGTGATATCCGGGTCGTCAAGGTTCCTACCGTGCCTTCGGACCCGGCCCAAGGTGTCATTAATGCGCTTGAGAAGGCAGCGTCCATCGTCAAGCGCTCGATGCGAGAGCTCCTGCAGGCCTGCGAGGTATTCGTGCATGGCTCCACGGTCGCCACCAACACAATCCTCGAGGGCAAAGGCGCCCGCGTTGGACTACTCACTTCGGAGGGCTTCCGGGACGCACTGGAGATTCGCCGCGGGATCCGGGAAAGCGCATGGGCGCATCGTAAGCCCTATGCGCCGGTGCTGGTTCCGCGATACTTGCGCCAGGCGATTCCGAGTCGCATCGAGCGTGACGGCTCTGTGACAACCCCCCTCTCCAAGAAAGGTATCCAGCAGGCCGCGAAGGCCTTCAAGGATTCGGAGATCGAATCGCTCGCGATTTGCCTCTACAACGGATACCTCAACTCAGCCGAGGAGCGCTCGGCCGCGCAAGCGATCCGTGAAGCAGGCATCGAGGCGCCCCTTTCTCTGTCCTCGGCCATTGCGCCGATCGCCGGGGAGTACGAACGCACCTCCACCGTCGTCATGAACGCCTACATCGGCCCGAAGACAACGACGTATCTCTCCAACCTCGCGGTCCGCCTGAAGGAACTGGGTCTTCGGCCCTCGGTGATGCTCGTGCAGAGCAACGCCGGCGCCATCTCCGTAGAGGAGATTTCGTCCCGCCCGGTCACGCTTCTTCTGTCGGGGCCGGCCTCGGGTGTCGGGGCGCTGCGCTACTACCAAGACGCGATCGGCTCGGAAAACCTTATTTCGATGGAGATCGGCGGCACGAGCTGCGACGTCGTCCTTGTCGACAAAGGCAATGTGCGCATCACAGACCAGCTCGATATCGGCGGCTACCGCGTCATGATTCCCTCGGTCGAGGTACATACGATCGGCGCGGGCGGCGGGACGATCGCCCGGGTGGACGCGGCCGGCATGCTGCAGGTCGGTCCCGAAGGCGCCGGTGCGCGCCCAGGCCCAGCCTGCTTCGGCTTCGGCGGTACCGACGCGACGATCACAGATGCCCAGGTGGTGCTTGGACGGTTGAAAGCGGGCCCCTATGCCGGCGGGTCGATCACCATTGAGTCGGAGCGGGCACGAAAGGCGATCCAGGACAACGTCGCCACGCCGCTCGGCATCTCCTGCGAAGACGCGGCGACGGGCGTTATCCGCCTGATGGAGCAGAAGCTCCTCGGGGCCGTACAGCGCCTGAGCGTGGAGCGCGGCTATGACCCGCGGCGCTTCACCCTTATCGCTGCGGGCGGCGCTGGCCCCATGCATGGCGCCTCGGTCGCGCGGTTGCTCGGGTGCCGCCAAGCCTATGTGCCGCGCGTCTCGGGCGCGTTCTGCGCCCTCGGGATGCTCAACGTGGATGCTCGGCACGACTTCGTGAAGACCTTTATTCAACCTCTCACCGAGGTCACGGACGAAGTGCTGACGCACGCTTTCCACGAGCTGGCGGCCTCCGCCATCGACACGCTTCAGCGCGAGGGCTTCAAGCGCGAGGAGATCAGCATCGAGCGCGGCTTGAGTCTTCAGTACCCGGGTCAGCAAGCCGACATTCCGGTGGTTCTGGATGCCGAAGTACCCCTCGATAAATCGCGCATCCGCGAGAAGTTCGAGGCGCTACACCAGCAGTTCTTCGGGCACATCCAGCCAGCGGGCTCGCCGCTCATCACGAAGCTTCGGCTCGCGGGGCTCGGGCTCCTGCCTCGCCTGCCGACCAGAACTTCAAGCATGGAAAATTACGCTCCCGCCCCGCGAGAGTCGCGGAGGATATGGATCGATGCGCAGCACGAGTGGTGTGACACCCCGGTCTACAGCGGCCCCGAGCTTCGCCCGGGGGCATCGATCGAGGGGCCGGCCGTGATCGACGAGAGCACGACCACCATCATCGTCGGTGTTGGAGACCTCGTATCGGTGGACCACGAGAGCAATTACCTCTTCTCGCTGCCGGCTACGGAGCATAGGCACTGATGCACATCGACCCGATCGTCCTTTCTCTTTTCCAGAATCGGCTCGACAGTATCGCCGTGCAGATGGGAAGCGTGATGCTGCGTACTGCCCGCAGCCCCATCTTCAGCCAGTCGCACGACTTCTCGTGCTTTCTCACCAACGCGCGGGGAATGCTCGTATCGCAGGCCGACGGGATCCCCATCCACTCCGGCGGCGGCGG
>CAZOIB010000425.1:0-2048 GCA_964579785.1 uncultured Lysobacter sp.
GTGCAATGCAAGAGGACGCGGCCTTTGGGCCAGTGGGGTCCGCCCAGTCGGCGAGCGGGGAGAATCCCGCTGAGGGGAGGTTTCGCAACCACATGAGCCCGGGCAGCCCGGAGGTCGATGCCCATGCGAGGTCTGCACAACCGTCGGCATCCACGTCTGTCACGATCCCTCTCCGGATGGCCCTCAGTACCGTCTTCGGGAGTCGCCAGTCCGGAGCCTCGGCGAAGTGCTGCGAGACCGGGGGAAACGTCGTCTGCTCCCGCGAATCTGCTGGCGCACCGAGCATCCAGGCAAACATCCCAATCGTTACCGAGCGCCTCACTTCCGCATCCTCCTCGACTGGATCCGGTCTCCCGAACCCAGCAACCAGGACCGGATCGAGGACATCGCCCCGGCCTCTGCCGGCGGGAATCCACCCGGCGCCTGCCCGATCGACAAACCGGCGCGGCTCACGACTTCGAAGTCGTCGGTCCTGCTGCGCATGAAGCCCGCGATGCCGCCCGCAAGGCCGGCGGAAGCGGGTGATGTGCGAGGGAACAGCATCCTGACCTCTGGCAAGGCTCCGCGCTCGAGCCCGGACGCGGAGCCGTGGCTCGTCTTGAACTCGTATGGCACAGGCTGCGGGTCTCCGGTGATGGGTTTCGGCGCCATGGCGTCACGGTGTGCAGCGAGCGCCTGCATCCTCATAGCACCTGTGCCAACCGAGGTCACCGTGAGCCACGCGTCCCGGCTTACGGGGTTGCCCGGCTGCGCGAGCGTTCCGATGGAGTCGTCACCGTACACCGGATGGACGTAGCCTTGGAATCCGAACTCGTTGCGCTCCTGGGCCGCTGCGGGCCGCCTACCGATCGCCAGCGCAGCGACAGTGCCGATGGCCGTCAGCAGCCTGGCAGGCTTGGGGCTCGGCGGTCGGCGGTCGGGGTGCCTCACGGTTGCTCCTCCATTCTCGTACGAGCCAGGTGGAGTCTCGGCAGCTTCACCCGCGGCATCCCATGGAGACCCCGGCTCCAGACCACTCCTGGTCAACCCCTCGACACGGCACGCGGGCCATGCTGCCACAGCGTCTTGCTGCGGTCGTCCACTCCCGGCACCATCGCAGCCACTGCGAGTTCGCTCATCCGTGCACCCTTCCGCTCGACACGAGAGTGGCCGAAAACCCCGCATGAGCCAGCCGCTCGTCCTGCGCCTCCTCCTACCGTTCGTCCTGATCGGCACACTCTGCCGCTGCAGCGACGTGGATCCGTGGCCAAACCTCGGCGAGGCCGCCAGACGCGGCCGCATCGTCTACAAGACCCACTGCACGGCCTGCCATCACGGCGACCCGAACCTCGCCGGGCTGCAGGGCCCGGAGATCGCCGGATCCGCGCCCGAGCTGGTCGCCGCGCGCATCCTGAAAGGCGACTACCCGCCCGGCTACACGCCCAAGCGCACGACGAAGCTGATGGTGCCGATGCCGTACCTGAAGGAGGAGGTGCCGGCACTCGCGGCGTTCCTGCGCGAAGCGAAGCGCTGACTGCTCCGCCGCTCAGGCCACGAACACGAGCACGGCGTAGATCACGATCGCGATCGCGATGCCACGGTGCATCGCCGACTTCAGGTTGCCGAGGAACTTCTGGCGCGGCTGGTCGAGGCCGGAGAGGCAGTTCCACTGCAGGACGCACACGGCGGCGAGGACCGCGAGCGGGATCAACCAGCCCTTGCCATGGCTGGGCAGCATGTTCTGCTGCGCCGCCATCAGCAGCAGCATCGGGATCGAGAACACGAAGTTCGTGCGCGACACGAGGCCGGCCCGCTTGCCGGCGTCGGCGGCTGCGGGCAGGGCCGGCCGGCCGGCCGCGGTCTCCTCGGCGTTCTGGATCACGATCTGCTGGTTCGGCCAGATCCGGAACCACACGTTCCACCACATCGTGATCCCGAGGATCGCGCCCCCGAGGATCGGGTAGAGCGCCGCATGCTGCTTGTAGACTCCGGCCGAGATCGCGAGCATCCCGAGCCCGGTCAGGAACGTGACCATCGCCCCATGCCGGAACCACCACAGCGCCTCGGGC
>CAZOIB010000426.1:0-2240 GCA_964579785.1 uncultured Lysobacter sp.
GACCCCTTCTCCGGTCCGCATGAGCGCGGAGGAGCTCCGGGCGAGCTTTTCGCTCGCCTCGATCTTCGGCCTGCGCCTGTTCGGCATGTTCATCATCCTGCCGGTGTTCGCGCTCTACGCGGAGCGCCTGCCCGGCTGGGATCTCACGCTCGTGGGAATCGCGCTGGGGGCCTACGGGCTCACGCAGGCGATCCTGCAGGTCCCGTTCGGGTGGGCGTCCGACCGCCTCGGCCGCAAGCCGGTGCTGGTGGCGGGCCTGGTGGTGTTCGCCGCCGGCAGCCTGATCTGCGCGCTGGCCCAGGCGCCGTGGGCCGTCATCCTCGGCAGGACCGTGCAGGGGGCCGGCGCGATCTCCGGCGTTGCCATCGCCATGGCGGCGGACCTCACGCGCCCCAGCCAGCGCACCAAGTCGATGGCCATCATCGGCTCGACCATCGGCGTGTCCTTCGCGCTCTCGTTCGTCGTGGCGCCCGTCCTGCAGCGGGCGATCGGCGTGCCCGGCATCTTCGCGCTCACGGGCGTGCTGGCCCTCGCCGCTATCGCGATCGTCGCCTGGGTGGTGCCGCCGCAGCCCGCGGCACGGCATGGCGTGGTGCCGGTGCCCTTCGCGGCAGTGCTGCGCGACCCGGAGCTGGTACGGCTCAACGTCGGCATCTTCGCGCTGCATGCGATTCTCATGGCACTCTTCGTCGTGGTGCCACTCGCCCTCGTGCGCTCGGGACTGCCCGCGGCCGCGCATTCGTGGATGTACCTGGCGGCGGTGGGCGTCGGCTTCGTGCTCATGCTGCCGTTCGTGGCGGTGCGCTCCATCGCCCGGCACGAGAGAGCCGTCTTCCTCGGTGCGGTTGCCGTCCTGGCGGTCGGCCTCGTCGTCCTTGCCGTGGCAGCCGATGCCCTGTGGCCGCTGGCCACCGGCCTTGTCATCTTTTTCGCCGCCTTCAACGTTCTTGAGGCGAAGCTTCCCGCGCTCGTGTCCAAGGCGGCGCCGCCGGCGGCGAAGGGAGCTGCCTCCGGCGTCTATTCGAGCGTACAGTTCCTCGGTACCTTCGTCGGCGCGGCAGCCGGCGGCGTCATCGCGCAGCACTTCGGCCCCGTGGCCGTCCTCGCAACCTGCCTCGCGCTCGCGGCCTTGTGGCTCGCGGCCGCCTGGCCGATGGGGGAGCCGGCCGCGCACGCGGCGGATCCGCCCGAGCCTCACCAGCCGCAAGAATCCAAACCCTGACTCCGGGAGAAAACCATGGCATCCGTCAACAAAGTGATCCTCATCGGCAACCTCGGCCGCGATCCCGAGACCCGCTACATGCCCGACGGCGGCGCCGTCACCAACGTGTCGATCGCGACCACGGAATCGTGGAAGGACAAGAGCGGCGAAAAGCAGGAAAAGACCGAATGGCACCGCGTGGCATTCTTCGGCAAGCTCGCGGAGATCGCCGGCGAATACCTGAAGAAGGGCAGCCAGATCTACGTCGAGGGGCGGCTGCAGACGCGCAAGTGGCAGGACAAGGACGGCCAGGACAAGTACTCGACCGAGATCGTCGCCGACCGCATGCAGATGCTCGGCTCGCGCCAGGGCATGGGCGGCGGCGACCGCGAGCGCGATTCGGGGGATAGGGAAGGGGCCGCGAAGCCGTCCGGCAAGCCCGCCGCGGCCAAGCCCGCCGGCTCCAAGTTCGACGATTTCGAGGACGACATCCCGTTCTGAGCTTGAAGGAACGGCAGGGCGCCCCCACTGTCGAATCCCGAGCCGGCACCCGCCGACCAACCACCCCGGAAAACCATGAAACGCATCGTCCTCTTCCTCGTCACCAACCTCGCCGTGATGCTGGTGCTTTCGGTCACGCTGAACGTGCTGGGCGTGAACCGCTTCCTCGCGGCCGATGGACTGAACGTCGGCATGCTCGTGGTGTTCTCCGCGATCGTGGGCTTCGCCGGGGCGTTCATCTCGCTCCTGATGTCGAAGCCGATGGCGAAATGGTCGACCGGCGCGCACGTGATCGAGGCGCCGCAGGGCGCGGACGAGCAGTGGCTCGTGAACACGGTGAAGCGGCTGGCGGACAAGGCCGGGATCGGCATGCCCGAGGTCGCCGTGTACGAGGGCGAGCCGAACGCGTTCGCCACCGGCGCCTTCCGCGATTCGGCGCTGGTCGCGGTTTCCACGGGGCTCCTGCACTCGATGACCAAGGACGAAGTGGAAGCCGTTCTCGCCCATGAGGTCGCGCACGTGGCCAACGGCGACATGG
>CAZOIB010000427.1:0-6433 GCA_964579785.1 uncultured Lysobacter sp.
AGCTCGCGAACTCGGCGGAGAACATGAAGGAAGCCAGCACCACCTCGCGCGGCATGCCGGCCGCGAGCTGCGCCTTCCAGTCGGCGAAACCGCCCGCATCGGGGGCGCGGTTGAAGAACGTGGTGTACAGGTCCGTCACGAAGCCGTCGTTGTCGCGATTGAACGCCAGGTACTCCGCGCTGCCGAAGAAGGAACCCGCCATCGCGTACCAGACGTCGTTCACGTTCACGCCGAGCGCCTGCACGCGCGCGGCCTCGCCGTCCCAGTAGGCCTTGCCTGCCGCATCCGGCGCCCGGCGCAGGATCGCGCGGTAGTAGTGCGTGACCAGGGACTTCTCGCCCGTCCCCGCCAAGGCGACGGTTTGCGCGCCGGAACCGGTCGTGATGGTGAGCGTCCCCGCGAGCGCACCCTGCGCCGCGGGCGTGAAGGTCACCGTGGCGGTGCAGGAGGCGCCGGCGGCGACCGTGGTGCAGTCGTGGGTGACGGCGAAATCGCCCGAGGCAGCAACCGCCGACACCGTGACCGCCGCCGCGCCGTTGTTGGCGAGCGTCACCGGCAAGCCCGGGGACGTCGTGTTCATCGACTGCCCGCCGAAGTCGAGCGTCGCGGGATTTGCCGCGAACGGATCGTTGGCGACGAGAAAGTCGAGCATTTGCCCGCGGGCCGTCGCATTCGCGGGCAGGCTGTGGTGCGTGCCCGTGGGGTCGCGGTACAGCGTCGCCGCGCCGCCGTGCGTGTTCACGAACGATTCCCCGTAGGGCATCTCGAGGCACATGCTCCAGCCGTGGTCGAGATCCAGCTCGCCGCAGTACATCCACGACTTGATGCCCTGCACGGCCGTGCCATTGCCCTTCGCGGCCTCGACGGTCGCATGCAGGACCGCGATGCCCGTCGTGAGCGGCCCGATCGCCGCACCGCTCACCGCGACCTGGCCGCGGAATGCCTTCTGGTCCGCCACGTCGCGCACCATGATGGCGAACGACATCGCGCTGCCGACGGAAAAGCCGAGCAGCCACTTGCGCGCGCCCGCGACCGGGCAGGAGGCGCCGACCTCCTGCAGGATCTGCTTCAGCTGCGCGTAGATGACCTCGTCGGTCGACGCGCCGGGCGTGCCTCCGCCCCAGGCGAGCCCGATGAAGGCATGGCCCCGGGCGGCGAGCGAAGAATTCCAGTCGGTCCACTCCGCTTCGGGGTATCCCCCGGTTCCGTGGAGATCGAAGACGACGACCGGCGTGCCTGCGGTGTAGTAGCCGGGGGGAATCGACACCGTGTAATAACGGCTGCCGATCGCCACCAGCTTGCCGCCGGCGGCGAGGAATGCGCTGCGCTGCGCCACGCCCGGCCCGGTGACGGCGGGGATGCCGGCCGGGTTCGGGTCGGTCGCGAGCCAGGCCTCGCAGGTGGCTTGCGTCGCCCCTTGCGCGCGCGCGCCCATCGCCACTCCCAGGGCAATGCCGAACACGAGGAAGGCCAGGATGGCTCGGCTATTGCGCATGCGGATCCTCCGGGAAGGGGCGCACCGGATCGGTCGGTGACCGGGTTGCTGAGCGCAGCGTGCAGTCCGTCCCGCGCGGTGTCAACAACGGTTGTTCGCGCGCCGGTCGCCACCGGGGAACCCGGCGCCCCTAGAATGGGGGCACCGATGCCGACGAACATTCGATTGACCTGCATGCGTTCCCGCCGCTTCGTCCCGGGGCTGTCCTCTCGCGCGGGCTCGCCGTGATCCGCTCGCTTGCGCGGCGCCTGCTGCCCCCCGAAGCAAGGCGCGCCATCCGCCGCTGGATGGGCAATGGTGGCGCCGCCGGTGCCGGCGCGGACTACGCGCAGCGCCTCCAGGCCGAGCAGTCGCGATTCGACCGCGACGTGAACGTCCACGAGCTGCCGGCGATCTTCCACTACTGGTCGAACCGCTACCTGGCGCCGAAGTTCCGTTCCCTGGGCTTCGACCATCCCGACGCCTTCTTCGCGATGGGCCTGGAGAAGGCCTACCACGCCTCGCCCCGCAGCCAGCGACGCTTCGTGAGCATCGGCGCCGGCAATTGCGATACCGAAGTGCGCGTGGCGAAGCGGCTGGTCGCGCGCGGCCTCGGCGATTTCGTGATCGAGTGCGTGGAGATCAGTCCGGCGATGCTGGAGCGGGGGCGGGACCTCGCCAGGGCCGAGGGCGTCGACCCCTACGTGCGTCCCGTCCGGGCCGATTTCAACGCCTGGGAGTCCGGCGGTCCCTGCGACGCGGTGCTGGCCAACCAGTCGCTGCATCACGTCTCGAACCTCGAAGGCCTGTTCGACGCGATCGCCGCGGCCCTCGATGCGCGCGGCGTGTTCATCACATCCGACATGATCGGGCGCAACGGCCACCAGCGCTGGCCCGAGGCCCTGGCGATCGTGCGCGAGTTCTGGCGCGAGCTTCCCACGCGCTACCGCTACAACCATCAGCTCGCCCGGCAGGAGGACGAATTCCTCGACTGGGACTGCTCGCGGGAGGGCTTCGAGGGTGTGCGCGCGCAGGACATCCTGCCGCTCCTCGTCGATCGCTTCGCGTTCGACTTGTTCGTGCCCTTCGCGAACGTGATCGACCCCTTCGTCGACCGCGGATTCGGCCACAACTTCGACGCCGGGGCCGATTGGGACCGCGCCTTCATCGACCGGGTGCACGCCCGCGACGAGAGCGCGATTCGCCGTGGCGAGATCAAGCCCACGCATCTCATGGCCATGCTGTGCGTCGGACGCAAAGGGGAAGACATCCGCCTCGACGGCCTCGACCCGAGCGCCTGCATCCGCCATCCCTAATGAACCCGGTTCGCGAACCCGGTTCATGAACCGGGTTCACAAGCCGAAGGCGCGCATCCCCTGGTAGAAGGCGAAGCTCGTCAGCCAGGCAAGCGCTATCGGCCACGCAACGGCGAGCACCGTGAACCCCGCGCTGCGCGACTCCGCCCGCAACGTGGCCACGGTGGACAGGCAGGGCGTGTAGATGAGAGTGAAGAGCATGAAGCTCGTCGCCGCGACCCAGTCCATGGAACGGGCGAACTCGGCGGCCAACGCGTTGCCTTCGAGCCCGTAGATCACCGCGAAGGCGCCGATCACGACTTCCTTGGCGACGAAGCCGAAGATGAGCGCCACCGCCAGCTTCTCGTCGATGCCCAGCGGGCCCAGCACCGGCTGCATCGCGGTGCCGATCCAGCCGGCGATCGTGTCGGGGCCGGCCGGCGCGGCACCCGCGGGCAGGTGCGTCAGGAGCCACACCGCGATGACTCCGAAGAAGATGAACGTCGTCGCCCGCCGCAGGAAATGCCGCACCTCCACCCAGCCGCGCATCCACACGTGCCGCAGGGTGGGCAGGCGGTACGGCGGCAGCTCGATCACGAAGGGCTCCTGGCTCGCGAAGCGGCGGCGGAAGAGCAGTGCCGTCACGATCACGGCCGCGAAGCTGGCCAGGTAGAGCCCGAACAGCACCCACGGGGCGCGTGCCTGCGTGAACATCGCGGCGGCGAGGAACACGAAGACCTGCAACCGGGCCGAGCACAGCGACATCGGGATGGTGAGCATCGACAGCAGCCGCAAGTGCCGGTCGCGCATCACCCGCGTTCCCATGAGCGCCGGGACGTTGCAGCCGAATCCCATGAGGAGCATGACGAAGGCGCGGCCATCGAGCCCCAGCCGCGCCATCAGGGCGTCGGTGAGGAACGCCGCGCGCGAGAGGTAGCCGCTGTCTTCCACGGCGGCGAGGAAGAAGAAGAACAGCACGATGAGCGGCACGAACGCGGCCACCGTGCCGATTCCCGCCCACACGCCGTCGAGCAGCAGCCCCCTGGCCATCGCGGGAAGCCATCCCAGGGCCGGCTCGAGCGCCGCCTTGCGCACGGCATCGAAGAGCCATTCGACGCCATCCTGCAACGGCGCTCCCAGCCAGTACACCGCCTGGAACACCGCCAGCATCGCCAGGAAGAACAGCGGCAATCCCAGCCAGGGATGCAGCACCACGCGATCGATGCGGTCCGACGTCTGCTCGGAGATCCGC
This sequence comes from uncultured Lysobacter sp., assembly GCA_964579785.1. Classification (GTDB taxonomy): domain Bacteria; phylum Pseudomonadota; class Gammaproteobacteria; order Burkholderiales; family Usitatibacteraceae; genus FEB-7. The sequence goes on from CAZOIB010000427.1 coordinate 4,022, forward strand.
TCCGGCACGACGACGCAGGCGCGCACCAGCGACTCGACCTGCTCCTCGCACCGATGATCCTCGGCCAATGCCGCCCGCACCGCGGCATCCCGCGCCGGGCCGCCGGCATCGAGCAGGCGGGCGAGCTTCTGCAGGGCATCGGGAAGTCCCGTCCCGTACTTCGCGGCGATCGCCGCGACCGGCATGCCGAGGCCCGCGGCAAGCCGCGCTTCGTCGATCTCGATGCCGAAGCGGCGCGCCTCGTCGGCCATGTTGAGGAGGACGATCGTCGGCACCTCGAGCGCCTTCACCTGCAGGGCAAGGGCCAGCTGCCGGTCGACCTGCGAGGAATTCACGATGACCACGATCGCATCGACCTGCGCCGCCTCGAGAAAATGCCGCACCACGCGCTCGTCGTCGGAGAACCCGTGCAGGTCGTAGAGGCCCGGCAGGTCGACCAGCTCGACCATGTGCGCGCCGACGAGGACGCGCGCCGTGGCGAGGTCGACGGTGATGCCGGGCCAGTTGCCGACGTGCGCGTGCGAACCGGTGAGGCGGTTGAAGAGCGTCGACTTGCCCGTGTTGGGCATGCCGATGAGCGCGACCCTCTTCACGGGCTGCGCAGGGCCACGGAACGCAGGTTGACCAGGCTCGCCTCGGCCGGGCGCAGGGCGACGTCGGTCGTTCCGAGCCTGACGTGCAGCGGGCCGCGCAGCTTTGCGCGCCGCAACATGAACACCGCCCGCCCGGCGCGAAAGCCCAGGGCGGCGAGCCTCAGGCGCAGCCCTTCCGGCCCCTCGACCGAGGCGATGATCCCCTGCTCGCCGGGAGCAAGGCGGGAAAGCGGCATGCGGTTGGGCACGGACGGCCTAGTTGCGAGCTATTCTTATTTGCAGCATAGCACCGCCGTTGCCGCAATGCACCAATTGCGATCCCGCAAACCGGCCGGGCCGGCAATGGAAAGGGCGGTCCGCGGACCGCCCTCCCCTGGTTGCCACGCGGGCGCGCGCTCGCGCCCGAGTGCCTTACTTGATCATCGCCATCCACGGCAGGCCGATGAGCAGGAAAGCCGCGATGAAGATCACGCCGAAGACGGCACCGAGCACCCAGTAGTCCCTGGCGGGCAGGTAGCCGGACCCGTAGTACACCGGGCTGGGGCCCGTAGCGTACGGGGTGAGCATGCCCATGATCCCGAGCGTGAGGCAGAGCAGCAGCGAGAACTGCGCCATGTCGAGGCCGGGGATCGTCGTGCCCACCGCCAGCATCACCGGCAGGAGCGCCGTGACGTGGGCCGTGATGCTCGCGAAGAGGTAGTGCGTGAAGAAGAACACCAGCACCAGCACCACCATGGCCGTGAACGGCGGGTAGCCGGTCATGCTGGAGGCCACGCCGTCGGCGAACCACTTCACGAAGCCGACCTTGCTCAGGCCACCGGCCAGCGCCACGAGGGTCGCGAACCACGCCAGCGTGTTCCAGGCCGCCTTGTTGGCGGTGATCTCGTCCCACGTAACCACGCCGGTCACCAGCATCAGCGAAATCACGACCAGGGCGACGACCGTCGCATCGATCACCTTGCCGCCGAAGATCCACAGCGACAGCGCGACGAGGACGAGCGCCAGCAGGGTCAGTTCACGCCCGGTGATGGCGCCCATCTTCTTCAGTTCCTCTCCGGCCCAGCGCGGCACTTCCTCGCCACTCTTCACTTCCGGGGGATAGATCCAGTAGGTGATGAGGGGAATGAGGATGAGCAGGAGTATCCCGACCGGCGCGAAGGCCATGAACCACTGCGCCCAGGAAATCTCGATGTTCGCGGTCTTCTTGACCAGCTCGAGGGCGAGTAGGTTCGGCGCCAGGGCCGTCAGGAACATCGAGCTCGTGACGCAGGTTGCCGCGATCGCGACCCACATCAGGTAGGAACCGATGCGGCGCGAGGACGGGTCATTCGGCTTCGAGTCGTAGAGCGCCGGGAGGTTGCGGATCACCGGGTAGATGGTGCCGCCGCTGCGCGCCGTGTTGGACGGCGTGAAGGGCGCGAGCAGCGTGTCGGCGATCGTCACGGCGTAACCCAGGGTGAGGGTGCGCTTGCCCATCGCCTTCACGAGCATGAGGGCGATGCGGCGTCCGAGGCCGGTCTTCTCGTAGCCCAGCGCGAACATGAAGGCGCCGAAGATGAGCCACACCGTGCCGTTGGAAAAGCCCGAGAGGGCCCACGACAGCGCGGCGCTCACCGGCTTGAAGCCTGGCTTGGCGAGTTCGGCCGGGGCGAACAGCACATAGGGAGCGAGAACCGCGACCAGCGTCACGCCGATGAGGCCGATGGCGCCGCCCGGGAGCGGCTCCACCATCAGGCCGACGATGACGCCGGCGAAGATGGCGAAGAAATACCACGCGTACTGCGGCAGCCCCGCGGGCGCGGGCATGATCGCGAGCGCC
>CAZOIB010000428.1:0-5145 GCA_964579785.1 uncultured Lysobacter sp.
CTTCGCGCGCGTGGAGGCTGCGCGGGGGACGACGGCGCTCACCTACTTCGAGTTCGGGACGCTGGCCGCCTTCGCCGCCTTCGAGGAGGCGCAGGTCGAGGTTGCGGTCCTCGAGGTGGGGCTCGGCGGACGCCTGGATGCGGTGAACGTCGTCGACGCCGACTGCGCCATCGTCTCGAGCGTCGATCTCGACCACCAGGCCTGGCTGGGCGACAGCCGCGCGGCCATCGCCCTCGAGAAGGCCCACATCTACCGGCCGGGACGTCCGGCTTTCTTCGGCGATGCCGATCCGCCCGCAACGCTCGTGGAGCATGCCAGGTCGATCGGTGCGCAACTGCAGGTCCTCGGGCACGACTTCCGGGCCATCGCCCGCGAAGGGCAGTGGGACTTCGAGGGCCGGCGCTGTGCCCGGCGCGCGCTGCCGATGCCGGCCCTGCGCGGCTCGTGGCAGCTCGCCAATGCGGCAACCGCCATCGCCGCGCTCGATGAGGTTCGCGAGCGCTTTCCCGTGTCGATCGGGGAGGTGAAGCGCGGCCTGACGGCGGTTCGCCTCGCGGGACGGCTGCAGGTTCTGCCCGGCCGCCCGGCCGTCGTGCTGGACGTCGCGCACAATCCCCATGCCGCGCGTGCGCTGGCGCGCGGACTGGGCGAGATGGCGTATCACGAGAACACGATCGCCGTCTTCGCGATGCTCGCCGACAAGGACATCGGGGCCGTGATCGATGCGGTGTCGGCACGCGTCGATCGCTGGCACGTGGCCACCGTGGCGAACGAGCGGGCGGCGAGTGCGGCGCAATTGGCGGACCTGCTGGAGGCGCGCGGCTGCGGCGGGCGCACGCGGGTCTTCGCGACGGTGCCACTCGCCTATGTCGCCGCCCTTCGGGATGCCGGTCCGAATGATAGAATTCTCGTCTTTGGCTCGTTCCACACCGTCGCGGATGTCCTGGGGATGCCGCGCTGACCGCCGCCCGCCATGCCGAGCGAACCCACTGCCGAGCAGAATGAGCTTCGCCGCAAGGGCCGACAGCGCCTTGTCGGCGCCGTCACGCTCGCGCTGCTGGCCGTGGTCTTCGTACCCATGCTGCTCGATCCCGAGCCGCGTCGCGAACGCGTCGAGCCGCTGCTGACGATTCCCCCGCGCGATGGCGCTCCCGCGCTTCCACCCGCACCGGCATTGCCTGAATCGCGGGGCGGCGCCGGGGAAGTGAAGGCGATTCCGGTCGAGACCCCCGCCGCCGCAACGGCGACGCCCGGTTCGCCGCCCGCGGGCCCGGCGGCGACCGAAATGCGCAAGACCGTCGAACCGAAGGCCGCCGAATTCAGGAAGCCGCCCCCGAAGGCGGCAGTCCCGAAGACCGAGCCGGCGCGAGTCGAGCCGCCGAAGGCCGAGGCGGCAAAGGCGGAGGCACCGAAACTCGAGGGCTACGCGATCCAGGTGGGGGCCTTCAAGGACGAGGCGCGGCTGAAGCAGGCGCGCGAGAAGCTCACCGCCGCGGGAATCTCGCATTACATCGACCGCCAGCCGGACTTCACCAGGCTCAGGGCTGGGCCCTTTCCCACTCGCGAGGCAGCGGAAAGCGCCCTGCCGGGAGTGAAGCGCGCCGGTCTCGACGGCCGCGTGGTGCCCTTGCCGTGAGGGCGTTGCGGATTCTCCCTGTCGTCCCCATCTGTTCCGGGTCCGCCGCGCCACATCGGCGGGCAAAGCGCATACACTATCGCGGGGTCACGAGCCCGCCTTCCTGAGGAACGCCAGAGGCATGTGCGGAATTGTCGGAGTCGTCGCGCGCAGTCCCGTCAACCAGATCCTCTATGACGGGCTGACGGTCCTGCAGCACCGCGGGCAGGACGCGGCCGGCATCGTCACGGCCGAGGGACACAGCTTCCACATGCACAAGGGCCGCGGGCTCGTCCGCGACGTCTTCCGCACCCGCGACATGCGCGGGCTGGTCGGCACGATGGGCATCGCGCACTGCCGCTACCCGACGGCGGGTTCGGCCGCATCGGTGGCCGAGTCGCAGCCGTTCTACGTGAACTCGCCTTTCGGCATCGTCCTCGGGCACAACGGCAACCTGGTGAACGCCGACGAACTGCGCAAGTCGCTGTTCCAGGAGGACCGCCGGCACATCAACACGAACTCCGATTCCGAGGTCCTGCTGAACGTGCTCGCGCACGAGATCCACGATGCCTGCGACGGGGGCCACCGCCTCACGCCGGATGCGATCTTCAAGGCGGTCGCGGGAGTGCACCGGCGCGTGAAGGGCGCGTACGCGGTGGTGGCGATGATCGCCGGCTACGGCCTCCTCGCGTTCCGCGACCCGAAGGGCATCCGCCCCCTCATCATCGGCCGCGCGGATACCGAGAAGGGGGTGGAGTTCATCGTCGCCTCCGAGAGCGTTGCGCTCGACGCGCTCAGCTTCAAGTCCATGCGCGACGTGGCCCCCGGCGAGGCGGTCCTCATCGACCAGAGCGGCAACCTCTACTCGCGGCAGTGCGCGCAGTCCACGGCGCTCAACCCGTGCATCTTCGAGTTCGTCTACCTGGCGCGGCCCGACTCCGTGATCGACGGGATTTCCGTCTACGAGAGCCGCCGCAACATGGGCAAGAGCCTCGCCGACCGCCTACTCGCCGAGGGCATCGCTTCCCAGATCGACGTGGTGATCCCGATTCCCGACTCCAGCCGCCCCAGCGCGCTGGAGGTGGCGACGAAGCTGGGCCTGCCGTATCGCGAGGGGTTCATCAAGAACCGCTACATCGGCCGCACCTTCATCATGCCCGGGCAGGAGCTGCGCAAGAAGAGCGTGCGGCAGAAGCTGAACGCGATGGCGGTCGAGTTCAAGGACAAGAACGTCCTGCTGGTCGACGACTCAATCGTGCGCGGCACGACCAGCCGCGAGATCGTGCAGATGGCGCGCGAGTGCGGCGCGCGCAAGGTGTTCTTCGCCTCCGCCGCGCCGCCGGTGCGCTTCCCCAACGTCTACGGCATCGACATGCCCACGCGCTCGGAACTCATCGCCACCGGGCGCGACGAGGCGCAGGTCGCGGAAGCGATCGGCGCCGACCAGGTCATCTACCAGGATCTCGCGTCGCTGATAGCGGACGTGCGCGCCTGCAATCCCGCCATCGAGCGATTCGACTGCTCGTGCTTCGATGGCGATTACATCACCGGCGACGTCTCGCCGGACTACCTCGCCGGCATCGAGGCCACGCGCCACGACGGGGAGTCCAGCGGCACGCGCCTGTCGAGCTACCAGCTCGACCTCGGCCTCACGGCCGTGGACTGACGGTCCCATGGCGCGCGATTACGGGCCCGACACCCTGGCGGTCCGGGCCGGAGGCCTGCGCAGCGACTTCCAGGAGCATTCGGAGGCGCTCGCCCTGACGGCGAGCTTCGTCTTCGCCAGCGCCGGCCAGGCCGCACGGCGCTTCGCGAACGAGGAGCCGGGCAACATCTACTCGCGCTTCACCAATCCCACGGTCGCGATGTTCCAGTCGCGGCTGGCTGCCCTCGAGGGGGCCGAGGCCTGCGTGGCCACCTCCACGGGCATGGCGGCGGTCGCGACGCTGGCGATGGGCCTGCTGTCCGCCGGCGACCACATGATCGCCGCGCGTGGCGTGTTCGGGACGGTGGTGCCGCTCTTCAACCAGATCCTCGGGCGCTTCGGCGTCGAGACGACCTGGGTCGATGCGAAGGACCTGGATGCATGGCGGGCGGCGCTGCGCCCGCGCACGAAGCTCCTCTTCGCGGAAACGCCCTCCAACCCGGTCTGCGAGATCGTCGACATCGCCGGGCTCGCGGCGATCGCGAAGCACGCGGGGGCCATCCTCGCCATCGACAACTGCATGTGCAGTCCGGCACTGCAGCGCCCCATCGCCCTTGGTGCCGACCTGGTCGTCCACTCGGCCACGAAGTACATCGACGGGCAGGGGCGTGTGCTCGGCGGGGCCATCGCCGGCCGGCGAGACCTGGTGGAGGGCCCGCTCTTCAGCTTCGTGCGCACCGCCGGGCCTGCGCTGTCGCCGTTCAACGCCTGGGTGTGCCTCAAGGGACTGGAGACGATGCGGCTGCGCGTCGAGGCGCAGTCGGCGACGGCGCTCGAGCTGGCACGCTGGCTCGAGGGGCATCCGGCCATCGAGCGCGTGAACCATCCCGGGCTGGCTGCGCATCCGCAGCACGCGCTCGCCATGCGCCAGCAGTCGGCGGGCGGACCGGTGTTCTCGTTCGTCGCGCGCGGCGGCCGCGAGGCGGCCTGGCGGCTGATCGATGCCACGCGCCTGGTGTCGATCACCGCCAACTTCGGCGACACCAAGTCGACGATCTGCCATCCGGCCACGACCACGCACGGCCGCCTGCCTCCCGCGGAACGCGATGCAACGGGCGTCGTCGAGGGGCTGGTGCGCCTCGCCTGCGGCCTGGAGGATGCCGGCGACATCCGCGCGGATCTCGAGCAGGGCCTGGCCGCGACCTGAGGGCGACGTGGAGAGCCGGCCGCTGTTCCTGATGTGCCCGCCGGAATACTTCGATGTCTCCTACATCATCAATCCGTGGATGCACGGCAACGTGCGCCGGATCGACAACGCGCTCGCCAAGCAGCAGTGGCGGGCCCTCTACGACATCCTCACCGATCACGCCGCCGTCCGGCTCGTCCACCCGCAGCCGGGTTCGCCGGACATGGTGTTCACGGCCAATGCCGGCCTCGTGAGCGGGCGGCGCTTCCTCGTTTCGCGCTTCCGCTATCCGGAACGGCAGTACGAGGAACCCTACTTTGCCGACTGGTTCCTCGACCGCGGCTACACGGTGTCGCTCATGCCGCGCGACATTCCCTTCGAGGGGGCGGGTGACGCGTTGTTCGATCGCCTGGCCAGGCGCCTGTGGTTCGCGCACGGGCACCGATCGGTCATCGCGGCGCAGGAAGTCATCGCCGGACTGTGCGGAATCGAGGTGGTGGCGCTCAGGCTCACGGACGAGCGCTTCTATCATCTCGACACCTGCTTCTGCCCTCTCGACGGGGGGCACCTGCTCTATTACCCGGCCGCGTTCGATGGCGCCTCGCGGGCGATCATCGAGCGCCTGGTGCCGGAGGAGCGGCGGATCGCGGCCGGCGAGGAGGATGCGCTCGCGTTCGCCTGCAATGCGGTGGCGGCAGG
>CAZOIB010000429.1:0-7182 GCA_964579785.1 uncultured Lysobacter sp.
CGGCGACCTTGGCGTCCACGAGCTTCTGGGCGACGGTGGTGCCGACCTTCGGGTCGGCCTGGTCGTCCTCGCTCACCATCTTGAAGGTGACGGGCTTGCCGCCGATGGTGATCTTCTTGTCGTTGGCGTGCTGCACGGCGAGGGCGACGCCGTTCTCGTCATCCTTGCCGAGGTGGGCGATGGAGCCCGTGAGCGGGCCGGCATGCGCGATGGTGACGGTGACGCCGGCGGGGGCGGCCGCTTTCGGGGCGGGCTTCGGCTCTTCCTTCTGGCCGCAGGCCGCGACGCCGAGCGCGAGCGCGACGGCGAGGGCTAGCTTCGTGGAACGGTTCATCGTCTGGTCTCCTGATGAATGTTGGGAATGGACCCGCGGGCGCGAATCCGGGCAAATGCGGTGAAGCCCGGAATTATAGCGGCTGGCGCGGGATCGGGTTCACGGTCCCGGCCCCAAAACGAGAAAAGCCGGCGACCGGCCGGCTTTCAAGTGTAAGCGGGTGCTTACATTGCGGACTACTTCGTGGCAAGAACCCACTTCACCAGCGCAGCCACGTCGGGATCCTTGACGTTGGGGTTCGGGGGCATCGGGACCTGGCCCCAGGTGCCGACGCCACCCTTCTTGACCTTCTCGATGAGCATGGCTTCCGCCTTGGCGTTGCCCGCGTATTTCTTGGCGACATCCTTGTAGGACGGGCCGACCAGCTTCTTGTCGACGGCGTGGCAGGCGGTGCAGGCGGACTTCGTCGCGAGTTCCAGGCTGGCCAGGGCGGGCGCCGCGCTGAACGCGAGGCCGAGGGCGGCGATGATGAGACCGGACTTCTTCATGATGGAGCTTCTCCTTGGGCGGAACGGTTAGGGGGAGGCGCGGAACCGCTGATTTTCGGGGCTTTCCGGGTTTCGCGCAATTGCCCCAGATGGGCTATGGGCGCCAGGCATGTAACGCCTTGGCACACCCAGGCGTTGACCGCTGGCCCGGCCGGCTTGGCGAGCGGTGGCGGCAGGCCGGTCGCCGTCCCGGGGATGAACAGCACCAGGGAGTCCGGCCGGTAGTCGCTGCGCAGGGCCTCCCGCCACGGGCCGAACTGCGCCTCGGGGCCGTTGACGATGACGGTCGTGGGTGGACGCAGCGTCTCCGCCAACGCCGCCAGCAGGCTGCCGAAACCTGCCGGGCCCTGTTCGATGGCGGGCCAGAACAGGGCCAGCGTGCCCTCGGCGGCCTGCCGGAAGCGCGTCTCGCCCGACAGGAAGGACAGGCGATTGAGTGCCCAGGCCGCGACGCCGTTGCCCGAGGGCGTGGCGTTGTCGTGACCGGGCTTGGGCCGGTGGATCAGGCGCTCGTGGTCGTGCGACGTGAAGAAGAATCCGCCGCAGGCGCGATCCTGGAACGACTCGAGCAGGACGTCGCCCAGCGCCTCAGCCCAGGCGAGATCCTCGGTGCGGAAGTCGGCCTGCAGCATCTCCAGGAGTGCGGCCAACAGAAAGGCGTAGTCGTCGAGGTAGGCGTTGAGGTGCGTCTTGCCATTCTTGTGCGTGGCCAGCAGCCGGTCTTCCCGCCACATCGTGGCGCGGATGAAATCGAGCGCGCGCCGCGCGGACGCCAGCCAATCGGTCCGGGCGAACACGTGCGCCGCATGCGCCATCCCGCCGATCATGAGCGCGTTCCAGGAGGTGAGGATCTTGTCGTCGCGCCCGGGACGGATGCGCCGTTCGCGGGCGGCGAGGAGCTTTGCGCGCGCGCAGGCGAGCCGCTGCGCCGCCTCGGCTCCCGTGATGCCGAGCGCCGCCGCCACCTGCGACAGGGGTATGGCCACCACCGGATTCCACGCGTGGCCCTCGAAATTGGGATCGCGGTCGAAGCCGTAGTGCGGGATGACGACGGCCTTCTCTTCCGTGGAGAGGGTGGATTGCACCTCATCGCGCGACCAGACGTAGTACCTGCCTTCCTCGCCCTCCGAATCGGCGTCGAGCGAGGAGTAGTAGCCGCCCTCGGGCGACTGCATCTCGCGCATCACCCACGCGGCCGTCTCCTCGACGGTGCGCGCGAAGAGTGCGTTGCCGGTGATCGCCCAGGCATCGGCGTAGAGGCGCAGGAGCTGCCCGTTGTCGTAGAGCATCTTCTCGAAGTGCGGAATGGCCCACGCGTTGTCCACGCTGTAGCGCGCGAAGCCGCCGCCCAGCTGGTCGAAAATGCCGCCTTCCGCCATCTTCGCGAGCGTGGTCGTCGCCATCGCCGCCGCCGCCTCGTCTCCCGTTGAGGCGTGGTGGCGCAGGCAGGTCTCGATGGCATCGGGATGCGGAAACTTGGGCGCCTGGCCGAAGCCTCCGCGCGCACGGTCGAAGCTGCTTTCGTGGAAGGCGATCGCCGCGGCGAGCGGTGCATCCGAGAACTGCGAGGGGTGGGCGCCGCCGCGCGGCTGCGTCCGGGACAGCGCGGCGATGAGTTCGCCGTTCTGCGCCTCGACGTCGCCGCGCTTCCCGTCGTAGAAGGCGCGCACGCGCCGCATGAGGTCGACGAATCCCGGCAGGCCGTAACGCGCCTCCTTCGGGAAGTAGGTGCCGCCGAAGAACGGCACCTGGTCGGGAGTGAGGAACATGGTGAGCGGCCAGCCGCCGCTGCGCTGCGTGAGCATCTGCTGCGCGACCTGGTAGATCTGGTCGATGTCGGGGCGCTCCTCGCGATCGACCTTCACGTTCACGAAGAGGTCGTTCATCACCTGCGCGACTTGCGCGTCCTCGAAGCACTCGTGGGCCATCACGTGGCACCAGTGGCACGCCGAATTGCCCACCGATAGGAGGATGGGCTTGCCCGACTCCTTCGCGAGCGCGAGCGCCTCCTCGCCCCAGGGGTGCCAGTCGACGGGGTTGTCGGCGTGCTGCTGGAGGTAGGGGCTGGTTTCTTGCGCGAGTCGGTTGGGCATCTTGCGATGCTACCGCGGGGAGGGTGGGGAGTGATGCGGGCGAAAATCTTTGGAAACGCCGATGAACGCCGATGCCCCGCCGATTACCGCCGATAAAGACTGGACGAGAGAAAGATGTGCAAATGTGCATTCGTCGTTCTTGTGTTTCGACAGCGTCTATTGTGGTTCGGAAACAATTGACCTTCATCGGCGGCAATCGGCGGGGCATCGGCGTTCATCGGCGTTTCCAAAGATTTTCGCCCGCCTCACTCCGAATCCTCAGCAAGCCCAGTGCCATCGCGCACCCCGCAAGAACGATCGCGCAGCCGACAATCCTTCCCGGCGTGATCGGTTCGCCCAGCAGCAGCACGCCCCAGAGGATCCCGAACACGGGAATGAGCAGCGTCACCATCAGCGCCCGCACCGGGCCGAGGTCGTTGATCAGCCGGTAGTAGAGGATGAACGCCACTCCCGTGCTGAGGACGCCGAGCGCGACCACTGCCGCCCATGCCAGGGGCGGGACGGGCGCGGTGACGACCATCCACGGAGTGAATGGCGCGAGGGCACCGGCCGCAATGAGGCAGCTGACCGCCGAGAGCGCGCTGGAGGGCGCCTCCTTCAGGTGCACCTTCGTGAACACGCTCACCCAGCCGTAGCAGGCGCAGGCCACCAGGGACAGGGCGCAGGCGGCGAGCTCCGGCCCCTGCATCGGTTTCGGCGTCCAGCCGACCAGGATCGCGATTCCCGCGATCGAGAGTGCGATCCCCGCGATCTTCTCGAGGGTGAGGCGTTCGCGGATCCAGAGCGAGGCGACGATGGCCGAGAAGATCGGCGAGGTGGAATTGAGGATCGCAGCGGTGGAAGCGTCGATCGTCTTCACCGCGGTGCCGATGAGCCAGAAGGGAACCGCCACGCCCAGGATCCCGACCACCGCATAGCCGCGCCAGTGGCGGGCGAGGGCGAACTCGCGCCGGGTAATGAGGATGAACGCGGCCAGCACCAGGCCGCCGGCGAGCGTGCGGCCCTCGACCACCCATTCGGCGCCCACGTGCGGGACGGCGAAGCGCATGAAAAGGTACGAGCCGCCCCAGAGGGCGGCCAGGGTCACCATGCGCAGGAGGTCGGCCGGCCTCAAGCCAACGCCGCCTCGGGGACGGTTCTCCGGGACGGTTCCGGAGAACCGTCCCCGAACCCTGTCCCTTCGTGCGCGAGGAGGGAGCGCTTGCGCTCGAGGCCGCCGGCGTAGCCGGTCAGCGCGCCGCCGGTGCCGACGATGCGGTGGCAGGGAACGACGATGGCGAGAGGGTTGCGTCCCGTCGCGGCACCCGCGGCCCGTGCCGAACCGGGAGCGCCGGCCCGGGCGGCGAGCTCGGCGTAGCTGATGGTGGCGCCGAAGGGCACCTGGGCGATCTCGCGCCAGACGCGCTTCTGGAAGGGCGTGCCCTGCGGCGCCACCGGGAGGTCGAAGCACTGCCGCTTGCCGGCGAAGTAGTCGGCGAGCTGTTGCGCGCATTCCTGCAGGGGCGAAGCGTAGGGATCCTCGCGCCACTCGGGCGCGACCGCGGGCGCGTGCTTGCCTCCCTCGAAATGCAGTCCGGTGATGACACCGCCCGCGGCGATCGCGAGTACGGTGCCGAGCGGGGTCTTGAGCCTGGCGTAGCGGATCATGGTTTTCTCCGTGTCGATTTGGGGCTGGCGGGCTGTTCCAGCGACTTCCACAGGTGCAGCACGGCATAGGCACGCCAGGGTCGCCAGGCTTCGGCGCGGGCCAGCGCGTGCTTGCCATTGGATTCGCCCATCGCCTTCAGGACGGCGACGTCGGGATGCGGAAACGCATCGGGCCAGGCGAGCGCGCGCATGGCGATGTAGTGCGCGGTCCAGGGGCCGACGCCGGGAATGCGCTCGAGGGCGGCCAGGGTGGGCTCGACCGGCGCCGTCCGCTCGAGCTTCAGGTTCCCGGCGGCGACTTCCTTCGCCAACGCCACGATGGCGCGGGCGCGCGCGGCAATGATGCCGAGCGCGGCGATGTCCGGGGGCTCGAGCCGCGCGATTTGCGCGGCGGGCGGGAAGAGCCGATCGAGACTCCGGTACGGCGTGGCGATCGGTTCGCCGAATGCCGCCGCGAAGCGGCCCGCGATCGTCGTCGCCGCGGCAACGGTCACCTGCTGCCCGAGGATCGCGCGCACCGCGATCTCGAAGCCGTCCATGGCGCCCGGCAGGCGCAGGCCGGGATGGGGTTGCGCAAGCGGACCCAGCACCGCGGCGATCTCGTCGGGACGGCAGGCCAGGTCGAAGAGCGGCTTCACGTGCGCGAGCAACGCCGGAACGGCACCCGATAGCGAAGCGCTCGCGGTCACGCGCAATGCCGACTTGCGCGGCGAGAGCGCCACCTCGATCCAGCCCGTGTGCGCCTTGCCCCCGCGCTCCAGCCGGATGGTGCGCCGGTAGCGGCGGCCGTCGACCGCCTCCACGCTCGTGATCGCCCGCCGCGCGAGGAATGCGAGGATGGCCGGCCAGTCGTAGGGCGGCCGGAAGGCCAGGTCGAAGGAAAGTCGATCCGTGTTCGCGCGGACGGGTGCCGACCGGCGCAGGTCGCCCGGCGTCATGCGGTAGCGGGTGCGGAAGAGGTCGTTGAAGCGGCGCAGGCTGGCGAAGCCGCTCGCCATCGCCACGTCGAGCACGGGAAGCGCGGTATCGGTGAGGAGGCGCTTGGCGAGCAGCAGTCGCTGCGTCTGTGCGTAGTCGACTGGAGAGACACCGAACTCCTGCTGGAAGACGCGGCGCAGGTGACGATCGGTGACGTCGAGCGTGGCGGCAAGTTCCGCGAGGCTCGCGTCCTCCAGCCGCCCGTCCTCGATCAGGCCGGCGGCGGCCTGCGCCAGGCGCCGGTTCGCATCGACCGACGCATAACCCGGCGCGAGTTCCGGCCGGCAGCGCAGGCAGGGGCGAAAGCCTTCGCTCTCGGCCGCCGCCGCACTGGGAAAGTAGCGGCAGTTGCGCGCGAGCGGCGTCTTTGCCGTGCACACGGGCCGGCAATAGATGCGCGTCGTGCCCACGCCCACGAAGAAGCGGCCGTCGAAACGGGCGTCGTGGGTGCGCAAGGCCCGGTAGCACTGGTCGGGGTCGAGGAACATGGCGGCATTATCGGCCGCAATCCCAGCGCACGCTCGCTGTTTTCGGACATTGATTTCGAGCTTTTCGGGAGACTACCGTTCCGCTTGGCGCCGCGAAGTGCCTGTGCTAGTCTCGGGCGCGTTTCGTGCGCGAAAACGAACAAAACCGCCGCTCTCCAGGGGCTGGCAAGCGTACGAACCTGAAGCCGAACCTTTTCCGAAAGGGGGACGCAAGCATGATTCGCATCGCACGCAGGGCGCTGCTTCACACCGTCGCCGTTTCCAGCATCGCCTTTGGCGCCGCGGCCCACGCTGACTACACGATCCACACCTTCGTGTATCCCGGTAATGTGTCCCAGCAGGCTTGGAGCATCAACAGCCATCTCCAGGTGCCCGGGTTTTCGAACCTTCCCGATGATGCGGGGGCGGCCTTCGTCTACAACTTTCGCAGCGGCACTTTCACCACGCTTCCGCCCCCCGGCCCCGGCAAGGTCGCGGTTCCGCTGGGCCTGAATGATTTCGGCATCTCGACCGGCAGCATCAATGATGGTCAGAGCGGTTACACATTCGACGGAAGCAGCTACCAGACGTTTTCTCGAAACACCTACACATTCCCTCGCGGCATCAACAACTCGGGCATCGTGACGGGCTACGCCCTGAACGCCAGCTTTGAGAACGGCGGCTGGACGTACAAAACGGTCACGAATCAGTTCGCGGCGCTGGCAATCGATGGATCCTTCACGATACCCCAGGGCATCAACTCGGCCGGCGAGATTGTCGGTAGCGCCGCGATTAGTAACCCAGAGAATCCAGCGGCTCCGGCATCCCATGCGTGGGTCCGTAGCGCGTCGGGCGACGTGGTGACCTACTTCCGGATCAATGGCAAACCCTCCCGAGCGCGCGGCATCAACGACCTGGGCGTCATCGTCGGCTCGGTCGACGATGCCCCGGGGAGCACAAAGGGATTCGTGACCACGATGGTTCCGCGGAGCGGAGGGTACGTGGACATCACCATTCCCGAGGGCGCGTTGATTCAAGTCGCCAACCAGCCACGGACGTATGCCAGCGGAATCAACAATGCGGGTTATATCTCGGGATTCGCGGGGTACGACGATCTGGATAACCCCACATTTCCCCAGACCTTTCCTATTGGGTTCGTCGCTGTTCCGCCGGCC
>CAZOIB010000430.1:0-2412 GCA_964579785.1 uncultured Lysobacter sp.
ATCGGCGAGGAGATCATCGACTCCATCATCTGCGTGGCGGTGATGGCGAGCTTGTTCAGCTCCCGGGCGAGCCGGATCATGCGCTTCTGCAGCGCCGGCACGGAGGCGTCGCCCACCTCCACGGCGAGGTCGCCGCGCGCCACCATGATGCCGTCGCAGGCGAGCATGATCTCCTCGAGGGCGGGGATGGCTTCGGCACGCTCGATCTTGGCGATGAGGAAGGCATGGCCGCCGCCGGCGCGCAGCAGCTCGCGGGCCATCTGCATGTCGCCGCCGCTCTTCGGGAACGAGACCGCGAGGTAGTCGACCCGCAGGCGCGCGGCGGTGCGGATGTCCTCGATGTCCTTGGGGGTCAGGGCCGGCGCGGTGAGGCCGCCGCCCTGCCGGTTGATTCCCTTGTTGTTGGAGAGCGCGCCGCCGTGGCGCGTGACGGTGTGGATCTCGTGCCCGCGCACTTCCGCCACGTCGAGGACGATCCGGCCGTCGTCGAGCAGCAGCACGTCGCCGGCCTTCACGTCGCGCGGCAGCTCCTTGTAGTCGAGGCCGACGCGGGTGGCGCTGCCCTGCTCGCAGGTGGCGTCCAGGATGAAGGCGTCGCCGGGCTTCAGCACCGTCTTGCCGTCCTTGAACCTGCCCACACGGATCTTGGGGCCCTGCAGGTCGGCCATCACCCCCACCGTCCGGCCGACCTTGCGGCTGATTTCGCGCACCAGCTCCGCGCGCGCCTCGTGGTCCGCCGCCGTGCCGTGCGAGAAATTGAGGCGCACGACGTCCACGCCGGCGCGGATCATGCGCTCGAGCACGGCAGGGTCGCTGGAGGCGGGCCCCAGGGTGGCGACGATCTTGGTGCTGCGCATTTTCCGGGGCTTCCCTTCGTTGTTGGTTTCGCTCGCTTCCCCGTGGCGGGAGGCGGGCCTAACTTCGGGCCCGCGTCTCCAGTATCTCCACCGCGGGCAGGACCTTCCCCTCGAGGAACTCGAGGAAGGCGCCGCCGCCCGTGGAAATGTAACCGATCCTGTCCGTGACGCCGTACTTCGCGATGGCGGCGAGCGTGTCGCCGCCGCCGGCGATGGAGAACGCCGGGGAGGCCGCGATCGCCTCGGCCACGGCTTTCGTGCCGCCGCCGAAGGCATCGAACTCGAACACGCCGACCGGGCCGTTCCAGACGATGGTGCCGGCGGCCTTGAGGATCTCCGCGTAGCGCTGCGCGGTGCGCGGGCCGATGTCGAAGATCATGTCGTCGCTCGCCACGCTCGCCGCATCCTTGGTCGTGGCGGGGGTGTCCGCGGCGAAGGCCTTGCCGCACACGGCGTCCACCGGGATGGGAACCGCCGCGCCGCGCGCTTTCATCATCGCCGCGATCTCGTTCGCCTCGGCCGCGAGGTCCGCCTCGCACAGGGACTTGCCCACCGGGAGTCCCGCGGCGTGCATGAACGTGTTGGCGATGCCGCCGCCGACGATCAGCTGGTCGACCTTCGCGGCGAGGCTCTTCAGGATGGTGAGCTTGGTGGAGACTTTCGATCCGGCGACGATCGCCACCAGGGGACGCTTCGGCTGCGCCAGCGCGCGGCCGAGCGCGTCCAGTTCCGCGGCGAGGAGCGGGCCCGCGCAGGCGACCCTGGCGAAGCGCGCGATGCCGTGGGTGGTGGCCTCGGCACGGTGCGCGGTGCCGAAGGCGTCGTTGGCGTAGATGTCGCAGAGGGCGGCCATCCGGCGCGCGAGCGCCTCGTCGTTCTTCTTCTCGCCCTTGTTCACGCGGCAATTCTCGAGGAGGACGACTTCGCCCGGCTTGACGGCGACGCCGTCCACCCAGTCGCGCACGAGCGGCACGTCGCGCCCGAGGAGTGCGGCCATGCGCCGTGCGACGGGCGCCAGCGAGTCCGCCTCGGTGAACGTGCCCTCGGTGGGCCGGCCGAGATGGGAGGTCACCATCACCGCCGCGCCCTTGTCGAGCGCCATGCGGATCGCGGGCACCGAGGCGCGGATGCGCGTGTCGTCGGTGATGGAGCCGTCGTCGGCCTGCGGCACGTTCAGGTCGGCGCGGATGAAGACGCGCTTGCCGCCGAGGTCGAGGTCGGCGAGCTTGAGGACGTTCATGGCTCTTCCCGGACTACTTCGCCGCCATGAGGGCCACGGTCGTGTCCAGCATGCGGTTCGAGAACCCCCACTCGTTGTCGTACCAGGAGCTCACCTTCACGAGGCGGCCGGAAACCTTGGTGAGCGTCGCGTCGAAGGTGGAGGAGGCCGGGTCGTGGTTGAAGTCGATCGACACCAGCGGGCCCAAGTTGTAATTGAGGATGCCCTTGAGCGCGGCGGACTCGGAGGCCTCCTTCATGATCGCGTTCACTTCCTCCACGGTCGTGTCGCGCGCGGCGATGAAGGAGAGGTCCACGAGCGAGACGTTGATCGTCG
>CAZOIB010000431.1:0-8896 GCA_964579785.1 uncultured Lysobacter sp.
GCCTGGTCCGCTGCCGTCGGGCCGATGTGGCGGCGCGCGAAGGCGGCGCGGTCCTCCAGCTCGGCTAGCGTGGCGCGGTTGCCGGAAGGCGTCGTGGTATCGGGCATGGCTGTTCCTTCGTGCGGAAGCGACTTGCGGGGAGGCGGACGGCGCGGATGCGGATGGCTCTGGCGCGACTGGCGCGGACGGGGGCTACTCGGAGGCAACCTTTTCGTAGGCGGCGGCGTCCAGGAGCTGGTCGATGTCGGCGGCGTTGTCCGGCTTGATGCGGAACAGCCAGCAACCGTAGGCGTCCGCGTTCACCTTCTCCGGAGCGTCGGCCAGGGCGTCGTTGCCCGCGACGATCTCGCCGGCCACCGGCGCGTAGATGTCGGAGGCGGCCTTGACCGACTCCACCACACCCACCGCCTCGCCCTTGGCGACCTTGCGGCCGGCTTTGGGCGCCTCGACGAAGACGATGTCGCCCAACTGCTCCTGGGCATGGTCGGTGATGCCGATGGCGACGGTGCCGTCCGCTTCGCGGCGCACCCACTCGTGCGATTCGGTGTACCTGAGATCCTGGGGAATGTTCATGGCGTCTTCTCCGTTGGTTGCGTTTTCAATGAACCGGGTTCATGTACCGGGTACATGAACCCGGTTCGATTCAGATGAGGGGTTTGCCGTTGCGCACGAAGGGGGGCTTCACGACCTTGGCGGCGAGTTCCTTGTCGCGCACCTGGACGCGCACCGCTTCCCCGGGCGCTGTGCCCAGCGGCAGGCGCGCGAGCGCGATGGATACGCCCAGCGTCGGCGAGAACGTGCCGCTGGTGATCTCCCCTTCGCCGCTCGCGCCCAGGACTTTCTGGTGCGCGCGCAGCACGCCGCCCTTGTCGAGGAGGACCAGTCCGAGGAACAGCGCGTTCTGCCCGCGCGCCTCGAGCGCCTTGCGGCCGTAGAACGCGCGCGGCGACTTGAGGTCCACGGTCCACGCGAGCCCCGCATCGAGCGGCGTCGTCCGCGCATCCATGTCCTGCCCATAGAGGTTCATCCCGGCCTCGAGGCGCAGCGTGTCGCGCGCTCCGAGTCCGCAGGGCCGCACGCCCGCATCCACGAGCTTCATCCAGATCGCCGCCGCATCGTCGGCGGGGAAGATCACCTCGAAGCCGTCCTCGCCCGTGTAGCCGGTGCGCGCCACCATGATGTCGCCCATGAACGCGGCGGTGAATGGCGCCAGGGCCTCGGTTCCCGGCTGCGTTTCCGGGAAGGCCTGCCAGAATTTCGCGCGCGCGTTGGGGCCCTGCACGGCCAGCATGGCGAAGTCCTCGCGCGGCGTGATCGCCACCCCGTGGCCCGCCAGTGCGTTGAGCGAGTGCAGCCACTGGACATCGCCTTCCGCGGTTCCGGCATTCACCACCAGCCGGAAGAAGTCGTCGTGGATGTAATAGGCGATGAGATCGTCGACGACGCCCGCCTCGTCGTTGAGCATGCACGAGTAGAGGGCCTTGCCGGACACGGTGAGCCTGGCGACGTCGTTCGCCAGCGCGAAGCGCAGGAATTCGCGGGCGCCCGCCCCGGCGATGTCGACCACCCGCATGTGCGAGACGTCGAAGAGGCCCGCGTCGCGGCGCACCGCGTGGTGCTCCTCCACCTGCGAGCCGTAGTTGACGGGCATGTCCCATCCGCCGAAGTCCACCATGCGGGCACCGGCCTCGCGGTGGATGGCGTTGAGCGGCGTGGCTTTCGGCATGGCAGGGCTCCCGGAAATGAAAAAAGGGCCAGGCAAGCATTGTCGCTTGCCTGGCCCCTCTGTCCCTTGTACCTGAGAGATTACGGCGCCGGGCGTGCGCGCCGCGAGCCCCTTCGGTGGAAGGCGGGCCGGCTGCACCCACCATCGCTCTCCAGAGTCCGGGACTGCCTCGCCTTGCCGCAATGCGCAGCGCCACGAGCCCGGGTCCGGTCGGTCCTTTTTGCCTGAGAGTTTGCGGGCGCTACCCCTTCGGCGGCCGTGCGGAACTCCGCGACGACGCTCTCCCGACCAGATGGCGCCGGAGCCTACGCGGGCACCTGCCTGCTGTCAAACCCGCCGCCGGCCGCTCGCCACCACGGCGGGCGAAAACGCGCCCCGTGGCCAGCGGCGTGCAGCGGCATTGACGGAGCGCAAACGCCAGCCTTGATCGAGCGCAAAGGGCGCCGGCACGCGCGGCCTAGCATGGCACCACCTCCGCCCCGGGCATGGCCCGACAAGAACACGCGCTCGAGGGACGCGATGGAACGCGACCCGGCGCCACGGCGGAATCTCGGAGAGACAACGACATGTCGCAGATCACGCCTCCCCCGCTCAGGGGCTATGCCCTGCTCCAGGACCCGGAGTACAACAAGAGCACGGCCTTCACCGAAGCCGAGCGCGATGCCCTGGGCCTTCGCGGCCTGCTGCCGCCGCGCGTCACCACGCAGGTCGAGCAGGTCGGCCGCGTGCTCAACAACATGCGCCGCCTGCCCACCGATCTCGACAAGTACATCTTCCTCACCGCGCTGCACGACCGCAACGAGACGCTCTTCTTCCGCGTGGTGATGGAGAACGCCGAGGAGATCATGCCCCTCATCTACACGCCGACGGTGGGCCTGGGCTGCCAGCTCTACGGCCGCATCTACCGGCGGGCGCGCGGCATGTTCATCTCGGCGGCCGACACCGGGCGCGTGAAGAAGGTGCTGCAGAACTGGCCGCACAAGGCGGGCATCATCGTCGTCACGGACGGCGAGCGCATCCTCGGACTCGGCGACCTCGGCGCCCAGGGCATGGGCATTCCCGTGGGCAAGCTCTCCCTCTACACGGCCTGCGCGGGCATGCACCCCCAACTCTGCCTGCCCATCACCCTCGACATGGGCACCGAGAACGAGGAACTGCTGAAGGACCCGCTCTACATCGGCCACAATCGCCGCCGCGTGCGCGGTCCGGAATACGACGCGCTGGTGGAAGAATTCGTCACCGCCGCGAACGAGGTCTTCCCCGGCGTGCTCATCCAGTTCGAGGACTTCGCCAACGCGAACGCCTTCCGCCTGCTGCACAAGTACCAGGACCGCGTCTGCACGTTCAACGACGACATCCAGGGCACGGCGTCGGTGACGCTCGCGGGCCTCAAGTCGGCCATCCGCATCACCGGCAGGAGCCTGGCCGATACGCGCGTGCTGTTCCTGGGCGCCGGCGAAGCCGCATGCGGCATCGCCGACCTGATCACCGCCTCGCTGGTGGCCGACGGGCTGCCCGAGGCCGAAGCGCGCAAGCGCTGCTGGCTGGTGGATTCCAGGGGACTGGTGACCGCGGAACGCACCGGCCTCACCGACCACAAGCTGAAGTACGCGCACGCGCATCCGTCCGTCGCCGACTTCGCCTCGGCCGTGAACGCGCTCAAGCCCCAGGCGATCGTTGGCGTGGCGGCCGTGGGCCGTACCTTCACCAAGTCGATCGTCGAAGCCATGAGTTCCTTCAACGAGCGCCCGATCGTCTTCGCGCTGTCGAACCCGACCTCGAAGTCGGAGTGCACGGCCGAGGAGGCCTACGCCTGGAGCAAGGGCCGCGCCGTCTTCGCTTGCGGAAGCCCGTTCGCGCCGGTCAATGTCGAGGGCAAGACGCTCGTGCCGAGGCAGTGCAACAACTCCTACATCTTCCCCGGGGTCGGCCTGGGCGTGGTCGCCACGAAGGCGCGCCGCGTCACCGACGACATGTTCCTCGCCGCCGCCGACACGCTCGCCGCCATGGTCACGCCGGCCGACCTGGCGCAGGGCAGCCTCTACCCGCCGCTCAAGGACATGCGCAACGTCTCCGCCGCCATCGCGACCAGCGTGGCCGACGTGGTCTTCAAGCGCGGCCTGGCGGGGGTCCCGAAACCGGCGGATACGGCGACGTTCATCCGCGCGGCGATGTACGACCCGACGTATCCGACCTACGCCTAAAATGCAGCGGAATCAGCCGGGCGTGAGGAAGTGCGGTCCCGTGAGGAGATCCTGCTCGAGATAGCGGCGGCGGAAGGTTTCGAACGGCAAGTCGTCCGTTGCCTCGATGTTGCGCTGCTCCACCCGCGACTGCTCCGCGAGTTCGGCGTACCGCGCTTCGGCCCCGGCTGCCAGGGGCAAGTCCGCGAGCGCGTCGCGATGCTGCCACGACTGCGCGAGAGCGAACGCCGGAAAGCTCCTTTCGTGCGCCTGCGCGGTCTCCCGTAGCACCCGCGCCGACGGCAGCGACGCGGCATCGCGCAAGGCGCCGCGCGCATCGGCCAGGACCTCGCCGTAGCGTTCTCCCCCATGGGCCTCGTCCAAGGCCGCGGCGATGGGTTCGCACTGGGCGAGCAGATCCGCGGCCCAATCGACCGCCGGCATCGTCCCTCCCGCGCGCTCCAGCGCAGCTTGCGGATCGCGCCCGCTTTCGGCCACCACGCGCTGGTTGCGCGCCATGGCCGCGATCTCGTCGGGATCGTCGCGCGGACTGTCGCTCAGCAGGCAGTGCAGCAGGAAGATATCGAGGAGGCGGATCGCGCCGGCGTGGATGCCGACGGGCTGGAACGGATCGACGTCGAGGCAGCGGACCTCGAGGTATTCGATGCCGCGCTCGCCCAGCGCATGCAGCGGCCGCTCGCCGCGCCGGATGGTGCGTTTCGGCCGGATGGTCCCGTAGAACTCGTTCTCGATCTGCAGGAGCGTCGTGGCCAGTTGGCGATAGTCGTCGCCTTCGCGCAGCCCGATGACTTCGTAGGGCGGATAGGGCGCCGTGAGCCCCCGGGCAAGCGTGGTCGCGTACCCGCGCAGGTCATTGAAGCTCACCGCGAGAGAGGCCTGTGCGTCGCTCTGGTAACCCAGTCCACCCATGCGCAGCGACGTAGCTCCCGGGGCGAACACGGTCCCGGTGTCCCATGACGACAGCCGGTGGCTGCGACCCGCGACGAACGAGCCGCAGGCCGCGGGCGCCGTCCCCAGCAACAGGAGCAGCAGCCAGGAATGGCGCCGAAAATTGCGGATCAGGGCGAAGTAGCGCTGGTCCCGGTAGGCTCCCAGCGGCACCGCGCTGCCTTCCGCCTCGCGCAGCCGAGGCCACGCCTCCTCCGGCAGGGAGAAGTTGTAGTGGATCCCGGAGATGGCCTGCATGCGGCGGCCGTACCGGTGCGCGAGTCCCTGCCGGTAGACGGTCTTCATCCGCCCGATGTTCGAGTTCCCGTACCGGGCCAGCGGGATCAGGTCGTCGCCGGGAAGCTTGCACGGCATGCTCGCGCACCAGATCAGCTCGTCGCCGAGGCTCCGCAGGACCACCTGGTGCAGTTCCGTGAGTTCCGCCAGGCACGCCTCGACGCCGGTGTGCACGCCGGTGATGAGCTCGAGCTGCGACTCGCTGAAGTCCGTGGTGATGTGCGGGTGCGTGAGCGCGGATCCGAGACCCGGCGGATGCGGCGTATCGGCCAGCGCTCCATCGGCCCGGACGCGCAGCCCTTCCTTCTCGATGCCGCGCAGCAGTCCCTTCAGCACGGACGGCGCAAGCACCTTGATGCGCTGTCGAATCGCGGACATTGGCCTCCACCTTTCCGGGCGTGCCCGGGCGCGTCGCCGCACGACGCTATCCGGGCTGCCACGGTGCCAGAAACGAAAGGGGCCGCACACGCCGTGCAGCCCCTTGAAGGAATTGGTCGGGGCGAGAGGATTCGAACCTCCGACCCCCTGCACCCCATGCAGGTGCGCTACCAGGCTGCGCTACGCCCCGACCGAGAGCGGAATTATAGCCGAGAAAGGCCGTTCCGCCCGCCGCGCGAGGCGCGAAACTACTCGTTGTCGAGCATCTTGAGGATGCTCTTCAGTTCCTTGCGGATGTTGGCCGGCGAGAGCGGCTGCGGCACCGTCATGGTGTTGAACGGCGCGTGCGACCCGGTGCGCGAGGTGACGCTCTCCTCGAGCCGGTTGCGGGCGCCGTTGATGGTGAAGCCGTGCTCGTAGAGGAGCTCGCGGATGCGGCGGATGAGCAGCACTTCGTGGTGCTGGTAGTAGCGGCGGTTGCCGCGGCGCTTCAGGGGCTTCAACTGCGTGAACTCCTGCTCCCAGTAACGCAGCACATGGGGCTTCACCCCGCACAACTCGCTTACTTCGCCAATGGTGAAATAGCGCTTTGCGGGAATGGCGGGGAGGTCATTCGTTGCCAGGATCTCCGTGGCCATTGAAGGACTTCTCCACGAGGGTCTTCAGTTTCTGGCTCGCGTGGAAAGTCACCACGCGCCGGGCAGTGATGGGGATTTCCTCCCCGGTCTTCGGATTGCGGCCGGGCCTCTGCGGCTTCTTGCGCAGCTGGAAGTTGCCGAACCCGGATAGCTTCACCATCTCGCCGCGCTCCAGCGCGATGCGGATTTCCTCGAAGAAGGATTCGACCATGTCCTTGGCCTCGCGCTTGTTGAGCCCGACCTTCTCGAACATGAGGTCGGCCAACTCGGCCTTGGTGAGGGTGATTTTGTCTTTCACGCGCGCGCGCTTGCCTGGAATTTTTCGATGAGTAGGTGCCGGATGGAAGCCACGATTTCCTCGACCTCGGCATCTGTCAAAGTTCTGGCAGTATCCTGCATAACTATACGAAACGCAAGGCTTTTTCTCCCCGGCTCGACCCCTTTTCCGCGGTACTGATCGAAGATTTCGACCTCCCGTACGCAGGCCGGGATCGCGTCCCGGATGGCTCCCAGAATGACCCCTGCCGGAAGCGTTTCATCGACCAATACGGCCAGGTCGCGGCGCACCACCGGCATCCGCGAGACGCCCCCGAAACGCGGGGCGCGGCCCGCCAGGAGCACGTCCGCGTCGATTTCGAAGAGGACTGGCGCCAGCGCCAGCTCGTGCTTCTGCTGCAGGCGCGGGTGGAGCTCGCCCACGACACCGACCTCGCGGTTGCCCGAATAGACGCGCGCGCAACGTCCCGGATGGCAGGCCGGATGGCTGCCGGGGCGGAATTCCAGCCCCGCCACCGCGCCCGCGATCGACTCGAGATCCCCCTTGGCGTCGTAGAAGTCCGCCCCCGGCGCCTTCTCCGCCCACTGCTCGGGCAGCCGCTGGCCATAGGTGATCGCCGCCAGCCGCTCGGGTTGCTGGTGCGGCTCCGGGCCTTCGCCGAGGAAGCAGCGCCCCAGCTCGAAGAGGCGCACGCGCTCCTCGTCGCGGTTCAGGTTCGACTTCACCGCCGCGACCAGGCCGCCGATCAGGGTGGAGCGCATCACGTCCATCGTGCTCGCGATGGGGTTGGCGAGGCGCACGGCGACGGCGTTGCCGGCAAAATCCGCTTCCCAGTCGGAGGCGACGAAGCTGTAGTTGATCACTTCCTGGTAGCCGAGCTCCGCCACCGCGCGCTTGAGGTCGAAACGCGTGCGACTGCCCTCGGCAGGCGTGAGCATCGGCACGCTGGAGCGCGGCGCAACCGCCGGCACGTGCTCGTAGCCGTGCACGCGAGCCACTTCCTCGACGCAATCCTCCTCGATGGCGAGGTCGAAGCGCCAGCTGGGCGGCGTCACCTCGAAGGCATCGCCCGCGCGTGCAACCTGGCAGCGCAGGCGCCCGAGGATCTCGCCGATCGCATCGTCCGCGACCTCATAGCCGAGCAGCCTGCGCACCCGCGCCGGTCGCACGCGCACCGCGGGTCGGGCAGGCAGTTCCCCGTGCGCTTCGCTCACCGGGCCGGCCTCTCCCCCGCAGATCGCCAGCGTGAGTTCGGTCGCCCGCTCCAGTGCCGCCCGGGTGGCGGCGAAGTCGACGCCGCGCTCGAAGCGATAGGCCGCGTCGCTCGTGAGCTGCAGCGCGCGCGCGCGTCCCTGGATCGCCTCGGGCGCGAAGTAGGCCGCCTCGAAGAACACCTCCGTCGTCGCGTCGGTCACCATCGACTCGAAGCCGCCCATGACGCCGCCCAGTGCCACGGGCCCGGACGCGTCCGTGATGAGGAGCAGGTTCGGGATGTATTCCGCCCACTGTTCGGTGAGGAGCTTCAGCTCCTCGCCGGGCCGCGCCATGCGCACGTCGATCGCGCCGCTCAACCTGGCGTGGTCGAAGGCGTGCAGCGGCTGGCCGCGCTCGAGCATCACGAAGTTGGTGATGTCGACGAGCGGGCTGCGCGGCCTGAGGCCCGCGCGCTCCAGCCGCCGCGCCAGCCAGGCGGGCGACCTGGCCTGCGGATCGATGCCGCGGATGACCCGGCCGAAGTAGTGCCCGCAGGCCGCGGGATCGGAGATGCGGACTGCACGCGTCTCGGTGATCGTCGCGGCGACCGGCGCACCTTCCGGGAGCGAGACCGGTCGTCCCGCGAGGGCCGCGAAGTCCCTCGCCACGCCGAACATCGACAGGCAATCGCCGCGGTTGGGCGTGAGCTTGAGGGTAAGGATGGTGTCGTCGAGATCCAGATAGGCGCGGATGTCCTGCCCTACCGGCGCATCCCCGGGCAGCACCAGCAGCCCGGCGTGATCGTCCGACAATCCCAGCTCGCGCGCCGAGCAGAGCATGCCGTTCGACTCCACGCCGCGCAGCTTCGCCTGCTTGATCTCGAGGCCGGGCAACTTCGCGCCCACCAGCGCGCACGGGACCTTCTGCCCCGCGGCCACGTTGGGCGCGCCACAGACGATCTGCAATGTCGTGCCAGTGCCGGCATCCACTTCCGCCACGCGCAGCTTGTCGGCGTTGGGATGCGGCGCAACCGACTGCACCTGCGCGACCACGATCCCGTCGAAAGCGGCTGCGACCGGCGCCACCTCCTCCACCTCGAGGCCGCCCATGGTGAGGACATGCGCGATGCGCTCCACCGGCAGGTCGGTGCCGGTGAGGCTGCGCAGCCAGGCTACGGAGACCTTCATCGGAACTGCCTCAGGAACTTCAGGTCGTTGTCGAAGAAGAGGCGCAGGTCGTTCACCCCGTACTTGAG
>CAZOIB010000432.1:0-7741 GCA_964579785.1 uncultured Lysobacter sp.
TCCCAGGCCTTGAGCAGGATGCTGCCCTGCAGGGCGCCGGACTGCCCGAGGTTCAGCCCGCTGATCGTGATCCCGGCGGACGCGACCAGGCTGTTGGTGCACCCCGGGTTGCGGTATTCCTCGCGGTACTGCCCGGTGCAGGTCGGCGTGCCGGTGCAGCTGAACTCACCCTGCACGCTTGTATTGCCGCCGAGCGAGCCGTAATACGAGCCGGTGACCTTGGTGGTGGTCGTGGTCTGGGCGACGGCACCGACCGACAGCACGGCGCCCAGCAGGGCGGCCGCAATGAAACCGATCGATCGCCAGGGAAAGGTGCCGTGGGGAAAGCGGGAAGTCTGCGAGAACGAATTGCAGACGGCAGGCGAGGACATGTTCATGAGTTCCTCCCGGTTGTTCGGGAAACGCCCCGGCCGGCGAAGCGCCGGCACAATTTCATCCTACTCGTGCTGGTGCCGTTGCGGTGACGTGGGTCAAGCGACCGGCTCCGGGATGGGGCCTAAGGGTCATGCCGGGTGATCCACCCGCCCATCCGCATGCCGCGCGAAGCGGTCTTGCGAGCCATGCACGGGGTCCGCAGAAGGCCACGGCCATCCCCCGAACTGCGTGCGCTGGTAATCGGCGAACGCCTGCTGCACCTCGGCGCGGGTGTTCATGACGAAGGGTCCGTATTGCGCCACCGGCTCCGCGATGGGACGGCCCTGCAGCAGGAGGATCTCGATCTCCTCGTCCGCCGCCTGCAGGGGAACGCGCGAGTCGGGATCGACCACGACGACGGACGCGCGCGGTACCGGCTGCCCGGCAATGCGCAGCCCCTCTCCCGCGAAAGCGTAGAGAAACCTGTTCGACCCGGTTCGTGCGGGGGGCAGCATCCACGAGGCGCCGAAGGCGAGCCGGATGGTCCATATGGCCACGTCGCTCGCCGCCTTCGCCGTAGCGCGCCGCCGCTCCCAGCGAATCGGAATGGTCGATGAGCCCGCGCCGCACCACGGTCACGGTCTCGAAGCCGCGGTGCGGGTGTTGCGGGAATCCCGGCACGCGTTCGCCGTGGTACATGTTCCAGCCGTCCCGGTTCGCGAAGTCCTGCCCGATGGCGCGCCCGGCGAGCGATGCCGCAGGCCCGAACGCCTCGTTGCCTTTCGGATAGTGGTCGACGTGATGGACGCAGAATAGGAACGGGTTGGGCGTCTCCCACGGCGACGGGCCGAGGGCGGCGATGCGCAGGATCGGGGCGGCGGCCACGGCGTTACGTGTAGGCGAGCAGCCGCCCACAGGCGATGATCGAGAACCAGATGGCGATCGATGCCGCCACGGTCAGTTTCGCGGCCAGCGGCGCGGCGATGCCGGTGTCCCACTCCTGCACGCTCGTGTACGGGCCGGTGCGAAAGACGACCGCATTGATGCCGGCCAGCATCAGCAGCCCCATCTTGAGCTGGAAGGTGCGATTGTTCAGGAAGTCGCCGGCGTGCGCGGTGAACATGAGAAACCCGGTCGGCACGATCAGGAGGAGGGCGGCGAGGCTCCACGGCAGCAGGTGGCGCGAGAGCGCGCGCACGGAAATGCCCTTCGAGAGACCCAGCACGCGCAGGTCGAACATCACCACCGAGCCGACGAGGATCGCGAAGCCGATGATGTGCACCGTCTCCACGATCGGGTAGGCCCACAGCGACTCGCGCATCATGCGCGCGAGCGGCAGCGCCTCGATGGGGTTGGCGGGCGTCAACGCGGACGCTCAGCGCAGTTCGACGGTCTTGCCGTTGGCGGTGATGCGCTCGGCGCGCGCCTCCTCGGGCTTGCCGCGGTTGGGATAGGCCACCACGGTGACCGTCGAGCCCACCACGATGTCCTCGCGCGGCAGGCCGCGCGCCTGCATGCGCGAGGGGGGCGCCAGGATCACCTGCCAGGTCTTGCCCGGCGTCTCCAGCCGGATGTGCCCGTGCGGATGCTCGTAGCCGGATGCGGCGACCTTGCCGGTGAGCGTGAGCGACTGGTTCTGGTCGTACTCGCTCCAGCCGTGGTGGGCCAGCGCGGGCAGGGCCAGGGCGAACATGGCCGGGGCTGCGAAGTGTCGTTTCATGTCAGTCCTCGTCCTGTCGTCGGATGAACTTGTCCAGCGTGCGCCGGTCCTTCTTCGAAGGGCGGCCCCTGAAAACCGGCGGCGGCATGGCCTTGAGTTCCACGGCCACCGCCTCCCGCCTGGCGCGGCTTTCCGCCGTCTCCTCGAAGAGCTTCTGCGCCTCGGCTGCCGGTCCGCGCCGCTCGCTCACGCCCAGCACCGTCACGAGATGCTCGTAGGGCGGGCGGCGTATCGCCAGAATATCCCCCGGCCTCACGGTCCTGGATGGCTTGGCCCGTTCGCCGTTCACGCTGACGCGGCCGGCGGCGATCGCCTCGGCGGCCAGCCCCCGCGTCCTGAAGAACCGCGCGGCCCAGAGCCACTTGTCGACCCTGAGCGGGCCTACGCCCGCGCTCATCCCGCCAGCGTGACCGTGTGCACCGACATCGGCAGCGACGTGCCGGTGTCGAATTCCGCGCCGGCCTCGATGCCGATCCGGACCACCTCCTCGACGCTCTTTTTCCTGGCGTAGGTGACGAACATGGCGCCCAGCGCGAAGTCGCGCCCCGAGCCGATCGCCCAGTAGCGGTCGAACTCGAACACCTCGCGCATCGAGTACACCGCGAAGATGCCCGCGGGGTTGGCGATCATCACCGTCATCTGCGAGGACTCGTAGGGGTCGTCCTCCTCCTCCTTCGGGTTGAGGAAGGCCTCGTCCTTGAGGAGCGGATGCAGGCGCCGGAAGGACTCGTAGATCGCGTCCTTGCCGTGCAGCGCGAGGTCGGGGTTCTTCCCCAGGAGGTTCTCGAGCACGAGCTGGTGCGCGGCGCTCCCCGCCACGCCGATGAACGAGTCGCGGTAGGCGATGATCTTGTGCGGGCTGCGGTCGTAGGCGGGTGCCAGCCGCGTCGTGCCGAAGGTGGTGAGGGAGTCCGCCGCGATGGCGGCCTGGTTCCCCTTGCGGACGACGACGATGGTGGTCATGGCCGGGACATTCTATCTCCCCGCGAGACCAGGGCCACGCCGGCGGCGGAGACCGCGAGGCCGGCCAGGGCGAGGAGCGGCAGGCGCTCGTCGAAGAGGAGGTACGCCATGACCGCCGTGACCGGCGGCGTGAGGAAGAAGAGGCTCGCGACGCGCGAGGCCTCGCCGTGGCGGATCATCGTGTAAAGGAGGCCGATCGCGCCCAACGACAGGACGAGCACCAGCCAGCCCAGGGCGAAGGCGAATTGCGGCGTCCACTGCACCACCCTCGTTTCCGTGGCGAGCGCCAGCGCAAAGGTGACGAGGCCGGCGGCCGAATACTGGACGATGCCGCCGGTCAGCATCGGGATGGGCCCGCAGTAGCGCTTCTGGTAGAGGGTGCCTGCGGTGATGCCGGCGAGCGCGAACGCGCCCCAGAGGTAGCCCTGCGCGTCGCCCGCCATGCCACCCCACTTGCCAGCGACCACGAGCACGACACCGCCGAACCCGAGGGCGATGCCGAGCCACTGCCGCGGCGTGAGGCGCTCGCCCAGCAACGGACCGGCCGCGAGGGCGGTGAGGACCGGTTGCAGGCCCACGATGAGCGCGATCGTCGCGAGCGGAACGCCGCGCGCGATGGCGCAGAAGACGCCGCCCAGGTACGCGCCGTGCACGAGGAGGCCCGCGATCGCGGCGTTGCCGACGTCGCGGGTCGCGCGTGGCCATGTCGAACGCGTGACCAGCGCAACGATCGTGAGCAGCGCCACGAGGCAGAGGTAGCGCCACGAGAGGAACGTCAGCGGCTCCGCGAACGGCTTCCCCAGGCGGCTGCCGATGAAGCCGGTGCTCCACAGGAAAACGAACAGGGCGGGCGCCCAGCGGAGCCAGACGGGAGGATGGGCGTGCACGGCGGCAGTTTAAACTGGCCGGCGTGAACCTCGCCCTCTGGCTGGAGCGCCACGCAAGCACCGACCCGGATCGGACGGCCGTCCATCTTGGCGCCGCGCCATGGAAGTCGACCGCACGGCTCGCGGCGGATGCCGCAGCGCTCGCGGGCGGCCTGCGCGGCAAGCTCGGGCTGGCGGCGGGCGAGCGCGTGGCGCTCGTCATGACCAACGCGCCGGAGTATCCCGAGATCCTGCTCGGCATCTGGTGGGCCGGACTCGCGGCGGTTCCCGTCAACGCGAAGCTCCATCCGCGCGAGGTGGCCTGGATCCTGGCGGACTCGGGGGCGAGCGCGGTGTTCGCGACACCCGACTGGATCGCCGGCCTCGGCGAGGCGACGGCAGGACTTGCCCGGGCGCCCGACGTGATCGAGGCGGGAAGCGTCGGCCACCACGCGCTGCTCGCCGACCCTCTGCCGGTCGCGGCCGTTGCGGACGACGCGCTGGCCTGGCTCTTCTACACCAGCGGCACGACCGGCCGGCCCAAGGGCGCGATGCTCACGCATGCCAACCTGCGCGCCATGGCGCAGGGCTACCTCACGGACGTGGATGCGGTGACGCCCGGCGATTGCCTGCTGCACGCCGCGCCGATGTCGCACGGTTCCGGGCTCTATCTCGTGCCCTACCTGCTGGCGGGCGCCGCGCAGGTGATTCCGGAGTCCGGCGGCTTCGATGCGGCGGAAGTGTTCGCGCTCGCGGCGCGACATCGCGGCACCGGCCTGTTCGCCGCGCCGACGATCGTGCGCCGCATGGTGGAACACGCGGCCGCGCACGAACCGCCACTGGCAGGGCTGCGCACGGTGGTCTACGGCGGCGGGCCCATGTACGTCGCCGATCTCCTGCGCGCCCTCGACGTGATGGGTCCGCGCTTTGCGCAGATCTACGGGCAGGGCGAGAGCCCGATGACCATCACGGCGCTGGCGAAGCGCTTCGTGAACGACCGCGTCCACCCGCGCCACCTGTCGCGCATAGCGTCCGTTGGGCTGCCGCAGAGCGGCGTGGAGGTAAAGGTGCGCGATGAGACGGGGCGCGACCTGCCCGCGGGAGAGGTCGGCGAGATCTGCGTGCGCGGCGCCGCGGTCATGGCGGGTTACTGGAAGAACCCCGACGCCACGGCGAAGGCGCTGCGCGACGGCTGGCTGTGGACCGGCGACCTCGGCGCGTTCGATGCGGAGGGCTTCCTCACCCTCAAGGACCGCAGCAAGGACCTCATCATCAGCGGCGGCTCCAACATCTACCCGCGCGAGGTGGAGGAGGCTCTGCTTGCGCATCCCCGGGTCGCTGAAGCTTCGGTGGTGGGCCGTCCCGACGCGGAGTGGGGAGAAGCGGTGGTCGCCTTCGTCGTGGCGCGGGGGGCAGCGCCGGCCGCCGCCGATCTCGACGCGCATTGCCTGCGCTCGATCGCCCGCTTCAAGCGTCCGAAGGAATACCGCTTCGTGGCGGCGCTGCCGAAGAACAACTATGGCAAGGTGTTGAAGACGGAACTGCGCGCAAGTCTCGACGAAGACGCCGCCCGGGAAGGTTGAAGTCTCCCGATTGCGCGGCAGGCGGCGTCGCTTATTGCGAGGTGTTCGCCACCAGCGGCTTCACGTCGGCTTGCGGGGCGTGACAGGCGATGCAGTTCCAGCGCTTGCCGGCCAGCGCGGGCTTGTCACCGGCTGGCGCAAGGTGCGAACCCGGCACCGGCGGAGCGCCGCGCACCACCTTGCCGGTGGGCGTATGGCAGCGCAGGCAGCCATTCTTCGCGGCGGTGATGGGCAGGTCGTCGTCGATGGTGTGCGAGATCATCACCGGCATGCCGGAGCCTTCCAGCGGGCGCGTCGTTTGCGCGCCGTCCTGGTATTCGAAGGGCGCCGGCGTGGCCGCCTCGAAGACGCTGCCCTTGTTGAGGCTGAATTGCTGCTCGTCGATGGCTCCCGGCTTCTGCTGGGCCGTGGCGGCGAGGGCGAGGATCGCGAACGAAAAGGCGGCGAGGGTGCGTTTCATGGCGTCATTCCTTCAGTCAGGAAGATTGGCGAACCCGGTTCGTGAACCGGGTTCGTGAACCGGGTTCGCGCGAACGGCGGCGCGGAGCTTGAGGCGAAGGCTGGATTCCGGGCAGACGGCGATGCAGGCGGCGCAGTTCGTGCACTCGCCCTGCGCGACCATGCCGGCGCGCGCGGTCGCGTTGAAGTTGAGCACGCGCGGTTCGGGGCACACCTTGAGGCAGTCGCCGCAGCGCGTGCACGAGGCATCGTCGAACGCCACGCGCACCTGGGCGCCGCGACCGGCAAGCGCCCAGAACGCGCCCAGGGGACAAAGGTGCCCGCACCAACCGTGCCGGAGCACGAAGGCATCGAAGAGGAACACGCCCAGTGCCGACGTGAGCCCCAGTCCCGCGCCATAGACGATCTCCCGGTGCAGCATGGCGATCGGGCTGATCCATTCGAAGGCG
Organism: uncultured Lysobacter sp.; assembly: GCA_964579785.1. Taxonomy (GTDB): domain Bacteria; phylum Pseudomonadota; class Gammaproteobacteria; order Burkholderiales; family Usitatibacteraceae; genus FEB-7. The sequence continues at coordinate 6,395 of CAZOIB010000432.1, forward strand.
GCAATACCGGCGATGGCCGAGAGGGCTAGCGTCAATGCCAGCACGGCGTAGCGGGTATCGGGAGGAATGGCGAACACGTCGCGCACCGCGAGCCGCAGACGGACCCAGCGTGCGGCATCGGTCACGACGTTCATCGGGCACACCCAGGCGCAGAAGACGCGTCCGCCGAGCGCCAGGTAGACGGCGAACACGATGGCCGCGCCGGCGAGCGCCTCGCCGGCGACGGCGTGCCGGGTCGCGAGCACCTGCAGGATGGCGAACGGGTCGGCAAGCGGCACCGCACCGACCAAGCTCGCCGCGGAAAGATTGCCCGCGAGGAAGGGCTGCCCCAGCATCTTCCAGCCCCAGTGCGCCGTGCCGAAGAAGAGCAGGATGACCGCGAGCTGCACCGCGCGCCTGGCGATGAGGAACCGCCGGACATGGAGCCTGCCGCCGAACGAGGACGGCATCGCGAAATGCCGCACCGTGCGCGCGGAACCGGCTTGCCCGTTCGCGTTCAAGGCTTCCCCTCGGCATTGAAGTAATCCTGTCCTGGCGCCCGGGCGGGCGCCGAAGGCGCAGGTTGCGCCCGCGCGGGCATCGGCTCGGCCGGCGGCGGCGCCACGTCCGTTCCCCCGGGCTTCCAGTCCATCCGGAAGTGCTCGCCTATGCGCCCCTGGACGAGCGCCGGCTGCACGATGCGGATGGCGGCGACCGCGGTCGGGCAGGCGCGTTCGCACAGACCGCAACCGGTGCACGCGTCCGAGTGGACCGTCGGGACGAACACCGCGTGCTTCGACAGCTTGCGCGGATGCGTTTCGACCGTGATCGCCTTGCCCTGCAGCGGGCAGACGCGGTAGCAGATCTCGCAGCGCAGCCCGTTCCAGGAGAGGCAGTTCTCCGCGTCGACGACCGCGAGGCCCATGCGCGAGGCGTTGATGTCGCGCATCTGCCGGTCGAGAGAGCCGGTGGGGCAGGCTTTCGCGCAGGGAATGTCCGGGCAGAGCCGGCAGGGCTCCTCGCGCGCGACGAAGTGGGGCGTGCCCAGCGGGATGCCGGTGGCGGCCCTCGCCAGGCGCAGCGTCCCGTAGGGACACGCGACGACGCACGCGCCGCACTTGACGCAGGTGGCGGCGAAGTCGCGTTCCGGCTGCGCGCCCGGCGGGCGCAAGGCGAAAGGCACCGCGTGCACCTGCTGCACGAGGAGCGCGTTCCAGGCCACGCCCCCGCACGCGGCCGCGGCCACGCCCTGCACCGCGTGCGTAAGGAATTTCCGGCGCTCGCCCGCTTCGCTCATGGCGATCCGTCGCGGTGGACGTGCCTCTCGCTAGGCCTTCGTCACCTTGACCGCGCACTTCTTGAAGTCGG
>CAZOIB010000433.1:0-6517 GCA_964579785.1 uncultured Lysobacter sp.
TCGGAGGGGTAGAGGCTGATGCCGATGGAGCACGAGGTGTTGAGGTGCTGGGCCCCGACGAGCATCGGCTCGCCCATGGCGGCGATCATCTTCTCGGCCACCTGCTGCGCCCCCTCGTCGTCGGTGTCGCGCAGGTTCTCGAGGATCACCGCGAACTCGTCGCCGCCGAGGCGCGCCACTGTGTCGGAGGCACGCACGCAGGCGGTGAGCCGCGCGGCCACGCGCTTGAGCAGCTCGTCGCCGACATCGTGGCCGAGCGAATCGTTGATCGTCTTGAAGCGGTCCAGGTCGATGAACATGAACGCGAAGCCGGATTTCTGCCGGGCGGCGTTGACGATTCCCTGCTCCAGGCGGTCGTGCAGGAGCATGCGGTTGGGCAGCCCGGTCAGGGCGTCTCGCATGGCGAGGTATTCCGCGCGCTCGATGGCGAGCTGCGTCCGCTCGTCTTCGCGGGTGCGCCCGGAAGCCTCGCGGCCGAAGCCCATCACGCAACTCGTCCCGGCGAGGCGGTGCGCCCGCAGGTCGATGACGCAGGGGCGCGTCACGCCCCCCGGCCCGATCATCCCGGCTACGACGCTGGCCGTGCCACCCGCGTCGACGACCGCGCGCAGGGCCGCGTCCACCGCCGCGCGGTCCTGCGGGTCGATCAGGTCGAGTGCGCGCGTCCCGGCGGCCTGCGCGGCCGTGAGGCCGGTCGCCTCCAGGAGGCGGCCATTCCAGCGCAGCAGCGCTCCCTCGCGGGAAGCGAGGAAGAAGACGTCGGGAAGGCCATCGATGAGCGCCTGCGAAAACTCGCGCTCCGCGGTGCCGGGGCTCTCCGTCTCCCCGGGGAGTGAACGCCTGGTGTCCACGGCCATCTCAGGTTTCCACCACGCAGATCACCGGCGCGTGGTCCGAGGGGCGCTCGAGCCTGCGCGGCTCGACGTCTATCGTGCACGTGCGGCACTGCGGGGCGAGCATCCGGGACAAGAGGATGTGGTCGATCCGCAGGCCCATGTTGCGGCGGAACGCGGCCATGCGGTAGTCCCACCAGCTGTACGACTTCTCCGGCTGCTCGAAGAGACGGAATGCGTCCGCGAAGCCGAGGGCCAGGATGGCGCGCAGGGCCTCGCGCTCGGCGTCGCTGCACAGCACCTGGCCGCGCCAGGCATCGGGATCGTGCACGTCGCGGTCGTCGGGGGCGATGTTGAAGTCGCCGAGCACCGCCAGCGCCGGCCGTGCGGCCAGCTCCGGGGCGAGCCAGCCGGCCAGCGCCGCGAACCAGCGCAGCTTGTACTCGTACTTGTCCGAGCCGACGCTCTGCCCGTTGGGGCAATAGGCGCTGACCACGCGCACCCCGCCGATGTCGGCCGCGATCAGCCGCTTCTGCAGGTCCGCGAATCCCGGAATGCCGCGGACCACGTCGCGCGGCTCCTCGCGGGACAGGATCGCCACGCCGTTGTAGGTCCTCTGCCCGTCGTGCACCCAGTGGTAGCCGGCCGCCGCGATGGCCGCGGCGGGAAAGGCCGCGTCCTCGCACTTCGTTTCCTGAAGGCAGACGGCGTCGGGAGAGTGGCGCGCGAGGAGTTCCAGCAGGTGCGGCAGGCGCACCTTCAGCGAGTTGACGTTCCAGGTGACGAGCTTCATGGGGGGCCGGGTCGGGTCGGAAACGGCGCGCCGGGAAATCGGGGCAACGCGCGCGGAGGCCCGCTTTCCGCTGACGGTTGCCGCGACCCTATCGCGGCGCAGCGGGCGCGGCGGGTGCTGCGGCCGGCGTGCCCGGCATCCCGGTCGCGGGAGCCGCCTCCGCCTTCTTCGGTGTTGCCGCAGGCCGCGGCGGCAACTGCCCGGGCAACGCGGTGCGGGGATAACCGGCGGCGTCGAGGGCGGAATGCCAGGCGGCGTCCTCGTAACCCTTCACCTTGTTCGCGCCGACCGTGAGAACCGGCACCTCGAGCCCGCCGATCAGCTTCTTCAGCGCCTCGGCGTCCGTGGCGTTGCCCTGCGCATCGCGCTCGCTGAAGGGGATGCCGCGCTTCGCGAGCAGGCTGCGGCCAAGCGTGCAGGGTTCCCCGCAATCGGCGCCGGTGTACAGCGTGACGGGCGACTTCTGCGCCGCGACCTGGGTCGCGTAGGGTAGGCGGGAATCGCCGCCCCCGCCGCCCAGCCGCTTCTGGGTCACGTCCTTCGTGGCGGATTCCGGCAGCGAATCCGAGTAGTGGACCTTGCCGTCCTTGTCCACCCAGCGGTAGACGTTCGACTGCGCCGCCGCGACGGCGGGTAATAGCAGGGCGGCTGCAAGCACGGCAAGCGATTTGCGGGCGAACATCGATCCTCCCTCAGGCGGTCGCGACCATCCCATTATGCCGCAGGAGGGCGTCGATCCGCGGCTTGCGTCCGCGGAAGGCGACGAACGAAGCGAGCGCCGGCCGGCTTCCGCCCACCCCCAGGATCTCGTCGCGGAAGCGCTCGCCGGTGGCCGGGTTGAGGACGCCTTCCTCCTCGAACGCCCCGAAGGCGTCGGCCGAAAGGACCTCCGCCCACTTGTAGCTGTAGTACCCCGCCTCGTAACCGCCGCCGAAGATGTGCGAGAACTGCCAGGGGAAGCGGTTCCATTCCGGCGGCTGGACGACGGCCACCTGCCGGCGCACGCGCGCGAGGAGATCCAGCACGCCGTCGCGCGCGGGGTCGAATTCGTGGTGCAGGTGCATGTCGAACAGCGCGAACTCGATCTGGCGCACGGTCTGCATCCCGCCCTGGAAGTTCCTGGCCGCGATCATCTTGTCGAAGAGCGCGCGGGGCAACGGCTTGCCGGTATCGCCATGCCGTGTCATGTGCGACACGACCTCCCACTCCCAGCAGAAGTTCTCCATGAACTGCGAGGGCAGCTCCACGGCGTCCCATTCCACGCCCGCGAGCCCCGAGACGCCGAGCTCGTCCACGCGCGTGAGGAGCTGGTGCAGGCCGTGTCCGAACTCGTGGAAGAGCGTCTTCACCTCGTTGTGGGTGAAGTAGGCCGGTTCCCCGCCCACCGGCGCGGAGAAGTTGCAGGTGAGATAGGTCACGGGCGTCTGCACGCCGGTGGCGAGCCGGCGGCGGTTGCGGGCATCCGACATCCACGCGCCGCCGCGCTTGGCATCACGCGCATAGAGGTCGAGATAGAACTGCCCCACCAGCGCGCCCTCGCCGTCGCGGATCTCGTGGAAGCGCACGTCCGGATGCCAGGTCTCGGCGGCGGCGGGGACGATGCGCACGCCGTAGAGCGCCTCGATCACGCGGAAGAGGCCGGCAAGCACCGCGTCCTCGGGGAAGTAGCGTTTCACTTCGTGGTCGGAAAACGCGTAGCGCTTCTGGCGCAGCTTCTCGCTCACCCAGGCCACGTCCCAGGCGCGCACCTCGGCGAGATCGAGCTCCGTGCGGGCAAACTGCACGAGATCGGCCATGTCGCGTTCCGCATGGGGCTTCGCGCGCGCCGTGAGATCTCCGAGGAAGGCGATGACTTCCTCCGGCGACCCGGCCATCTTGCTGGCGAGGGACACCCCGGCGTAGCTGCCGTAGCCGAGAAGGCCGGCGACCTCCGCGCGCTTCCCGAGAAACTTCGCGATGAGGGCCGAGTTGTCCTGCTCGGGCTTGCCGAACTCGGAGGCGCGGGTCACGAAGGCCCGGTACATCCGCTCGCGCAGCGGGTGGTGGTCCGCGTACTGCAGGACCGGCAGGTAGCAGGGCATGTGCAGGGTGAGCTTCCAGCCCTCGCCGCCATCCTTCGCGGCCGCAGCCCTGGCGACCTCCAGCACGTCGTCGGGCAACCCGGCGAGCTGCGCCCGATCCGTGACCACCAGCCCGAACGCGTTGGTCGCGTCCAGCACGTTGTCCTGGAAGCGCGCGGAAAGGGCGGCCAGCTCCTCCTGCAGCTGGCGGAAGCGTGCCTTCCCGGCTTCCGGCAGCTCGGCGCCGCCGAGGCGGAAGTCGCGAAGCTGGATCTCCACGAAGCGGCGCCGCGCGGGGGAGCACGTCGCGAATGCCGGGGATGCGGCCAGGGCCTTGAAGCGTCCGAAGAGCCGCAGGTCCTGGCCCTGCTCGGTGTGGAACTGGGTCACGACCGGCAGCGCCGCGTTGTAGGCCTCCCGCAATGCCGGCGAGTTGACCACCGCATTCAGGTTCGACACCTGCTTCCAGACGCGCGCGAGGCGCTCGTTGGCGTCGTCGAGCGGTTCGACGAACCGGTCCCAGGTCGGCTCATCGCCCGCCGTGGCGATCTTCTCGATCGTCGCGCGGCCCGCGGCGACGAGCGCCTCGACGGCGGGCACGACATGTTCGGGCCGGATGGCGGCGAAGCGGGGCAATGGGGAAAAATCGAGCAGCGGGTTCCGCGAGATGGGCACAGGTTCCTCGTCTGTCGAAGTCGACGTGGGAGCACTCATCGGGATTCTCCGGAAGGTGGAACCTGTCCCCGCGCTGAATAGACGATACGGCCGCCCACGACCGTGTGCGCCACGCGCCCGACAAGCTCGAGGCCCAGGAAAGGCGAGTTTCTTCCCTGGCTCGCCAGTGCCGCGGGCGTGACGACCCAGTGCCTCTCCGGATCGAAGAGGCAGACATCGGCGGCGCTCCCCGGGGCCAGCGTGCCGGCCTCCACGCCGAGCACCGCGGCGGAGCGCGAGGTGACGGTGGCGAGAGTGGCGGGCAGGGTGAGGCGCATCTCCGCGCCCCACTTGAGGACCAGCGGCAGGAGGACCTCGAGGCCGGTGGCGCCCGGCTCGGCCTCGCCGAAGGGCACCTGCTTCGCATCGTCGTCGACGGGCGTGTGATCGGAACAGACGGCGTCGATCGTGCCGGCGGCGAGCGCGCGCCGCAGCGCGTCGCGGTCGGCGGGATCGCGCAGCGGCGGCACGAGGTTCATGTTGGCGTTGAAGTCGCCCGCATCGCGGTCGCAGAGGTGCAGGTGATGGATGCCGACGTCGCAGGTCACCGCGAGCCCGCGCGCCTTGGCCGCGGCGACGAGGGCCACGCCCCTGGCCGTGGACAGCCGTGCCAGGTGGATGCGGGCGCCGGTCGCTTCCGCGAGCTCGAGGATGGCGTGCAGCGCCACCGTTTCGGCCACCGCCGGCAGCGGCGGCAGGCCGAGGCGGGTGGTCACCTCGCCCTCGTGCGCGACCCCGCCATGGGCGAGGTGCGCGTCCTGCGGGCGCAGCCAGATCGGGTAGCCGAACGTCGCCGCGTAGCGCATCGCCTGCAGGAGGACGTTCAGGTCGGTGAGCGGGGCATCGGCCTGGAAGAAGGCGACGCAACCGGCTTCCGCCAGCTCGCCCATCTCGGCGATCTTCTGGCCCTTGAGCCCCAGCGTGAGCGCCCCGAGGGGATAGACGCGCGCCTGGCGCAGGCTCTCCGCCCGGCGCTTGAGCATCTCCACCAGTCCGGGCTCGTCCAGTGGCGGATCGGTGTCCGGGGGACAGGCGAGCGAAGTCACGCCGCCGGCCACCGCGGCCTGCATCTCGGACTCCAGTGTCGCGCGGTACTCGAAGCCGGGCTCGCGCAGCCGCGCCGAGAGATCGACGAGGCCGGGACAGGCGACCAGGCCTTGCGCGTCGATGCTGCGGTCGGCGCGGAAGCCGTCGGGAACCGGTCCCACGGCGGCGATCCTGCCGTCGGCGATGCAGACCGACGCCTGCTCGTCGCGGCCCGAGGCCGGGTCGATCACGCGGGCATTGCGGATCTCGATCTTCATTTGGCTGTCGGCTCGTTCCTCGACGGTCATCATCTGTCGGCTCGTTCCTCGACCATCATGCGTTCCCCGCGAGGATCGCCATCACCGCCATGCGCACCGCGATGCCGAAGGTGACCTGCGGCTTGATGACGCTGTGGCCGCCGTCGGCCACGCCGGAGTCGATCTCCACGCCGCGATTGATGGGCCCGGGGTGCATCACGATGGCATCGGGCTTGGCGCGCGCGAGCTTCTCCGGCGTGAGGCCGTAGGCCTTGTGGAACTCCCCGGCAGAGGGCAGCAGCGGACCGCTCATGCGCTCGTTCTGCAGGCGCAGCGTGATCACCACGTCGCAGTCGCGCAGCCCCTCCGCCATGTCGTGGAAGACGCGCACGCCGAGGCGCTCGACGCCGGCCGGCAGCAGCGTCTTCGGCCCGATCACGCGCACGTCCGGGACGCCGAGCGTCTTCAAGGCGTGGATCTGCGAGCGCGCCACGCGCGAGTGCAGCACGTCGCCGACGACCGCCACCACGAGCCGCGTGAAATCCTGCTTGTAGTGGCGGATCGTGTACATGTCGAGGAGGCCCTGCGTCGGGTGCGCGTGGCGGCCGTCGCCGGCGTTGATCACGTGCACGCCGGGCTTCACGTTCCTCGCGATGAGGTGCGGCGCGCCCGCCTCGGCGTGGCGGACCACGTACATGTCCGCATCCATCGCCTGCAGGTTCCACACCGTGTCGAGCAGCGTCTCGCCCTTGGCGGTCGACGAGGCGCCGATGTTCAGGTTGATCACGTCCGCGGAGAGGCGCTTGGCGGCGATCTCGAAGGTGGTGCGCGTGC
>CAZOIB010000434.1:0-2744 GCA_964579785.1 uncultured Lysobacter sp.
TACCTCGTCGACGCCATTCGCGCTGCGGGTATCAAGGTCGAGGGCAAAGCCGACATGTATCGCTTCGGCGAGCTGGACGTGCCCCGCATGCGGCGCATCCTCAACCAGGATGTCACGCCGGAGACCGCCAAACCGCCCGGCAAGCCGCCGCAGCTTTGCGATGCCTGCCAATACCGGATTGTCTTCGAGTCCCTGCGCAAGAAGGACTGCATCGTGGCCGGGGACATCGGCTGCTACACCTTGGGCGTGCTGCAGCCGTTCGAGGCGATTGATTCGTGCGTCTGCATGGGCGCCAGCCTCGGGGTCGGCCTGGGATTGCGCCACGTGCTGCCGCCCGACCAGGCGCGCCGGGTAGTCAGTGTGATCGGCGACAGCACTTTCGTGCACAGCGGCATCAGCGGCCTCGTGGAGATGGTCTATAACCCGCCGCCCAACGGCCATGTGCTGATCATTCTGGATAACTCGACGACCGCCATGACCGGTCACCAGGAACACCCGGGCACCGGTCGCAAGCTGGATCATGAGCCGACCAATAAGATCGTGCTCGAAGACCTGGCCCTCGAGGTCGGACTTCACCGCCTGGCCGTGGACGCGGAGCGAGACCAGGAGATCGTGGAAGCGGGCGTCCTTGGAGAAGACCGCGCCGGCGTCGCCATAGGCGCCCAGCGGCTTGGAGGGGAAGAAGCTGGTGCATCCCACGACGGAGAGGTTGCAGCTGCGGCGCCCCTTGTAGGTGGCGCCGAAGCTCTGCGCGGCATCCTCGATGACCGGCAGGCGATGGCGCGCGGCGATGGCGTTGATCTCGTCCATGTCGGCCACCTGCCCGTAGAGCGACACCGGCATGATCGCGCGGGTGCGCGGCGTGATCGCCGCCTCGAGCTTCGAGACGTCGATGTTGGCCGTGTCCTCCTCGACGTCGACGAACACCGGCTTCGCGCCAAGCAGCACGATCATCTCGGCCGTGGCGACGAAGGTGAAGGGCGTCGTGACGACCTCGTCGCCCGGCTTGATGTCGAGCGCCATCAGCGCGATGAGGAGCGCCTCCGTGCCGGAAGCGACGCTGAGGCAGTGCCGGGCCCCGGTCCAGGCCGCGAGCCGCGACTCCAGCTCGCCCACCTCGGGCCCGAGGATGTACTGCCCGTGGTCGAGCACCTTCTGGATGCGCGCGTTGATGCCTTCGCGCAAGGCGGCGTACTGCGTCTTCAGGTCGATGAAATCCATGGCCGCCAGTTTAGTGGACCCCGGCGAAGGCCGCACGGAATGCCTCGCGCCAGCCCGGCAGGGAAATGCCGAAGCTTGCCTTCAGCTTCGCGTTGTCGAGCAGCGAATTCCGCGGCCGGGGCGCCGCGGCGCCGTAGGCCTCGGTCGTGACCGGAACCAGACGCACGCCCGGGGCGCGCTCCCGCAGGATCTCCTGCGCGAACCCGTACCAGGTGGTCTCGCCGCCCGCCGTCATGTGGTACACGCCGTCGGGCTTGTCTCGCCAGGCAGCGTCCGCGAGCAGGCGCGCGACGGCCTCGGCGATGGCCGGCGCCGGCGTCGGCGCGCCGCGCTGGTCGTCCACCACGCGCAGTTCGGGACGGGTCTTCGCCGCGCCGATGATGGCGTTGACGAAATTGCGCCCTTCCGGCGCGTAGACCCAGCTCGTGCGGAAAACGAAGTGGCGGCAGCCGCTCGCCGCGACCGCGCGTTCCCCGGCGAGCTTGCTCTCGCCATAGACGTTGAGCGGGTGCGTCGCGTCATCCTCGGCATAGGGCTGCGGCTTCGTGCCGTCGAACACGTAGTCGGTGGAAAAGTGCACGAGCAGCGCACGGACCGACCGCGCCGCCGCGGCGAGCTCCGCCACCGCAAGGTGATTCACTGCAAACGCCGCCTCGCGCTCGGTCTCGGCCCGGTCGACCGCCGTGTAGGCCGCCGCGTTGAGGATGGCGTCGGGTTTAATCCGGTCGACCACCGCCCGGATGGCGGCGGCATCGCCCAGATCGAGTCCGGCGCGATCCAGCCCGACGACATCGGCGCGTCCCCGCAGGATCCGGACGAGCGAGGCGCCCACCTGGCCGCCCGCGCCGGTGACGAGGATCCTCACGGGAAGGTTTCGGCTTCGGCGAGCGGCCGGCCGAGGCGGTCCCGCTCGCTCGTCACCAGGCTGCCGCCCACTTCGGCGAGGGGCCAGTCGATGCCCAGCGCCGGATCGCTCCAGAGCAGCGAACGCTCGTGCTCGGGCGCATAGTAGTCCGAAGTCTTGTAAAGCACGTCGGCGTGGCCGGACAGGACCAGGAAGCCGTGCGCGAATCCCGGCGGAATCCACATCATCCGGTGAGACGCGGCATCCAGCCGCTCGCCGGTCCAGCGGCCGAAGCTGGGGGAACTGCGCCGCAGGTCCACCGCAACGTCCCAGATCTCGCCGCTCACCACCCGGACCAGCTTTCCCTGGGGCTGGCGCACCTGGTAGTGCAGGCCGCGCAGCACCCCGCGCCCCGAGCGGGAGTGGTTGTCCTGGACGAAGGCGACGTCGAGGCCCGCCGCCGCGAAGCCGCGCGCATTCCAGCTCTCCATGAAGAAACCACGGTCGTCGCCGTAGACCGTCGGCTCGATCACGAGGACGTCCGGGATCGACGCGGGACGGACGTTCACCGGCCGCGCGCCTCCGCGAGCAGCTGCAGCAGGTACTCGCCATAGCCGCTCTTGGCGAGCGGCTGCGCCAGCCGGCGCAGTTGCGCGGCGTCGATGTAGCCCATGCGCCA
>CAZOIB010000435.1:0-3666 GCA_964579785.1 uncultured Lysobacter sp.
TCAGCCCGTGAGGAGCCGGTTGATGTCGTTGTAGAAGGCGAAGAAGGTGAGCCCGGCGAGGATCGCGAGCCCGATGCGCTGGCCGATTTCCATCGTGCGCTCCGAGACGGGCGATCCCTTCACGATCTCGGCCGAATAATACACCAGCTGCCCTCCATCGAGGAGCGGAATGGGCAGCAGGTTGAGCACTCCGAGGCTCACGCTCACGAGGGCGAGGAAGCCCGCGAAGGAGACCCAGCCCATCTGCGCCGACTGGCCAGCGTAGTCCGCGATGGTGATGGGGCCCGAGAGATTCTTCCACGACACCTCGCCCATCAGCATCTTCCCGAGCATCTTCAGGCTGAATACCGAGAGGTCCCACACGCGATGCGCGGCTTTGGGCACGGCTTCGAGCGGACCGTGGCGCACGGTCGTGGTCATCCGCGCCCATTCGCGGCGCGCCTCGGCGCCGGGCTCGACGCGCAGCAGCCCGATCCTCGCCTCGCCCTCGCCGCTCGCCTCGGGAACGGCGGTGATGGCGATCCGCGCGCCACCGCGTTCGACCTCGAGGGCCAGCACGCGGCCGGGGGACGCGCGCACGCGCGCGGTGAACTGGCTCCAGGTGGCAACCGCCTCGCCACCGGCGGCAACGATGCGGTCGCCCTCGCGCAGCCCCGCGCGTTCTCCCGCGCCACCGGGCTGGATGCGTCCCAGCGTCGCCGGAACCCGCGGCGCATAAGGCTTCAGCCCCAGCTTCTGCAGGAAGTCGCGGTCCAAGTCGTCCTTGGTGAGCGAGGAAAGATCGAGCGAGCGGGTGACCCGCCCTCCTCCCGCGCCCTCGAGCTCGAGCGCGATCTCGCCACCGCGCACGGCCTCCTTGAGGAGCAGCCAGCGCACGTCCGTCCAGGTCGCCGTCGCTTCGCCGCCGACGGCGCGTATCGTGTCGCCGTTGGCGAGCCCCGCCGCAGCCGCCGCGGTGGCGGCCGGCGGATCCCCCACGACCGGCTTGACTCCCGGCAGGCCCGCCACGTAGAGCGCCCAGTAGAGCAGGAAGGCGGCGAGAAAGTTGGCGGCGGGGCCGGCGAGCACGATGGCGATGCGCGTGGCCACGCCCTGCTGGTCGAAGGCGCGGGCGCGTTCGGCGGTGCCGGGCGCGACTTCCCTCCCGTCCGCGTCTTCGGGCGCTTCGCGCGTATCGAGCATCTTCACGTAGCCGCCGAGGGGAAATGCGGCGATCACCCACTCCGTCCGGTCCGGCCCCAGGCGCCGCATCCAGAGGGGACGGCCGAAGCCGACGGAGAAGCGCAGGATCTTCACGCCCGCCAGGCGCGCCACGATGTAATGGCCCCACTCGTGCACCACGACCAGGAGCGCCACGGTGACGAGGAAGGAGGCGACGGTGAGGAGAGCGCTGGACATCGTTTCGGTTTCCCGCCGGTTTCAGTGCGCCGGACGCGAAAGGCGATCGGCCTCGCGTCGCGCGGATTCGCGGGCCGCATGGTCGGCATGCCACGCGGAGTCGAGCGAATCGAGCGGTTGGACCGTCGCGGCCGCGAGAACGTTCTCGATGACGGCGGCAATCGCGGTGAAGGGCAAGGCGCCCGCGAGAAACCTCTCCACCGCGATCTCGTTGGCGGCATTGAGGATGGCCGGGGCCGTCCCGCCGCGCTCGAGTGCCGCGTAGGCGAGACGCACGCAGGGGAAGCGCTGCAGGTCCACCGGCAGGAACTCCAGGGCGGCGAGCGAGGTGAAGTCGACCTTTGCCGCCCCGGACTCGATCCTCTCGGGCCACGCCAGGGCGCAGGCGATGGGAGTGCGCATGTCGGGCGCGCCGAGCTGGGCGATCACCGATCCGTCGTGGTACTCGACCATCGAGTGGATCACGCTCTGCGGGTGCACGACGACCTCGAGCGCCTCGCGCGGCGCGCCGAAGAGCCAGAATGCCTCGATCACCTCGAGGCCCTTGTTCATCATCGTCGCCGAGTCCACCGAGATCTTGCGCCCCATCACCCAGTTGGGATGCGCGCAGGCCTCGTCCGGCGTCACGCCCGCGAGCCTCTCCAGCGGCGTGGCGCGGAAGGGTCCGCCCGAGGCGGTGAGGAGGATGCGCCGCACGCCCGAGCGCGCCGCCTCGCCCGGTCTCCCGCAGGTGAAGCCGCGCGGCAGGGACTGGAAGACGGCGGAGTGCTCGCTGTCGATCGGCAGGAGCGTCCCGCCGCCCTCGGCGAGAGCGGCGAGGAAGAGCGCCCCCGAGACCACGAGCGCTTCCTTGTTGGCGAGCAGCACCTGCTTGCCCGCGCGGGCGGCAGCGAGTGTCCCGGGGAGCCCCGCGGCCCCGACGATGGCCGCCATGACGGCGTCTACCTCGGGCAGCGCGGCGACACGCTCGAGGGAGGCCGCCCCGGCGAGCACCTCGGTGGCGAGGCCCTTGCCGCGCAGCGCCGCAGCCAGCTTCTCCGCCGCCTGCTCGTCCGCCAGCGCGACGTAACGCGGCCGGAAGCGCTCGCACTGGGCGGCAAGCTTTCCGTGGCTCGCGCGCGCCGCGAGCGCCACGACCTCGAAGCGCCCGGGGTGGCGCGCCACGACGTCCAGCGTGCTCTCGCCGATGGAGCCGGTGGAGCCCAGGATGGCGAGGCGCTTCATGCGAAGGAGACCAACAGCGCGGCCACCGGAAGCGTCGGCGTCAGCGCATCGATGCGGTCGAGGATGCCGCCGTGGCCGGGCAGCAATCCGCCGGAGTCCTTGCGGCCCGCGCAACGCTTCATCCACGACTCGAAGAGGTCGCCCAGGACCGACAGCGCGGCGAGCACGAGCATGGCAAGCACGGTCACCGCTCCCCAGCCAAAGGCGAAGAGCGGCGCCACCGGGCCCTGCCAGGCGTGCGTGATCACGTCGAGCGCCACGCCATAGGCGAGAACTCCGAGGAGCGCGCCCAGGACACCCTCCCACGTCTTGCCCGGGCTGATGGCCGGGGCGAGCTTGCGGCGCCCGTAGCGGCGCCCGGCGAAGTAGGCGGCGATGTCGGCCACCCAGACCAGTGCGGCGATCGCGAGCAATATCCAGGGGCTCGCCTCGCGCAGCACTACCAGGGCCGCCCAGAAGGGCCACACCACGAGGAGGCCGGCGAGTCCTGCCACCCAGGGCCCGGGGCGAAGGCGTAGCACCAGCCAGAGGGGCACCGCGAACACCCAGAAGTAGGCCGCCGCGACGAAGCTCGCTTCCGCGACGTTCGCGAAGACGCGCCCGGGCGCGCCCAGGTAGGCAGCGAGCAGGGCGGACGCGACGACGGCCGACAGCACGAGGAATGCGCCCTGCGCGCCCGGTCGGAAGCCGCACAGCCGCGACCATTCCCAGCTGGCGAGGAGCGCGATGGCGAGGACGAACGCGGCCCACAGGGCGGGCGGGGCGGAGAACAGCATCCCGAGAACGACGGGAAGGAGGGCGATCGCGGTGAGGACGCGCGTCTTCAGCATGCTCGCGCCCGGAGCGCTTCAGCCGGCCTTCGGTTGCGGCAGCGTGGCGGCGAGCTGCTCGCTCGTCCGGCCGAAGCGTCGCTCGCGCGAGCGGTAGGACGCGAAGGCCTCGTCCAGGGCGGCCGCGCCGAAGTCGGGCCACAGCGTCGGCGTGAAGTGCAGCTCCGTGTAGGCGAGCTGCCACAGCAGGAAGTTGGAGATGCGCTCCTCGCCG
>CAZOIB010000436.1:0-2054 GCA_964579785.1 uncultured Lysobacter sp.
GCGTCGGCGTAGCGGCCCTGCGCGGAAAGGTCGGAGGTGAGCGACTGCGCGAAGCCGCCCCACTCGAACAGCCCGAAGAGGTTCAGCGCCATCAGGAAGAAGAGCGCGGCCAGCAGCGTCACGAAGGCCGGCGACTGCAGCTGGAATCCCCAGCCGAGTTCCGTGCCGCCGGCGCGCAGGGCGAGGAGCAGGCCCGCGAGCACGAGGAACGAGGCGAGGACGCCGGCCGAGAAGACGGCGCCCTGCAGCCAGAGCGCGCGCGCGTCGCCGTGCGCGTGGCGCACGAAGCCCATCACCTTGATGCCGAGCACCGGGAACACGCAGGGCATGAGGTTCAGGAGCAGGCCGCCGGCCAGCGCGAAGAGGAGCGCGAGGGCCAGGCTGCCGCTCGCCTCGTTGCCGGCCGGCGCCACCGGCGCCTGCGCTGCGGGCAGCGTGGCGACCACGGGCGCGGCGAACTCCACCGACTTGCGATTGGCCGCACCCGGCCACGCGCTCTCCGCCACCAGCACGCCGGCCACGTCGCCCACGTTCTTCTCCACCGGCTCGACGAGCTTCAGCTCGAGGCGCATCCCCGCGCCGTCCCGCGTGAGCGTCTGGGCGGCGGGATGGTCGACGAAATTCTCGCGGGTGGGAAAGAACGCCACCTTGGCCGGGGCGAGCGCGCCTTCCGGCGGCATGAAGCGCAGCGTGAGCCGGTTGCCGGAGATGGCGGACTGCGCCTGCCAGCCGGTGAGCGTGGCCGGAAGCCGCGCGCGCGCCTTGGCGAAGAGCGAAGCATGGTCCCTGTTCTCGGCAGCCTCGCCGGCGGCCACGGCGAAAGCGAGAGCGAGCGAGGCCTTCTCGGGAATGCAGATGTCCTTGCACACCAGCCAGCTCGCGTCGGCGGTGATTGCGACGGGACCGGGCTTCGCATCGGCGGGGGGCGTCAACTCCGAAAGCAGCACCACCTCGTCGGAATAGCCGTAGTTCATGAGCGGACCGACGCGCTGCGCCTCCGGGTGCGGCCAGAGGATCGGGCCGGCGCTCCAGCCGTCGGGCAGCTTCCACTGGATCTTCGTGGGGAGCCCGGAGTCGCCCGGATTCTTCCAGTAGGTGTGCCAGTGCTCCTCCATGCGCAGGCGCAGGCCCACCAGCACGGGCTTGCCCGCGGTGGCCGCGGTGCGCTCGGCAAGGAGTTCGGCCTCGACGTGCTCGGTCTTCACCGGCGCGGCGAGGGCGGCCGTGGCCGCGAAGGCGCCGGCGGCGAGCAGCAGGCAGGAGGTCGACCGAAGGAGGTGGCGATACATCACGTAGAATCCCGGGAAATCAACCCATAGAGCGGCAGGCGGGGCGGAAGTTCAACCCCGGCGAGGCCACCATGCCCGCAAACATGCCCTACCTCCAGGTATTCCCGGTGGCCAGACTCGCGGTGCCATTCTACTTGCCGCGGCCCGCGGCGCCTTCCTGAGCCCTCGATGGCCACCCTGACCCGCAAGCGATCCCCGGCACAGGCAGCGACGGTTTCCGTCGTGCCCCGGGACCCTGACGCCGTGCAGTTCTACGCCACCTGCCCGCGCGGACTTGCCGCCGCGCTGGCCGACGAGCTGGCCGGGCTGGGCGCGACCGCGGTCAGGGCCGACGATGCGGGCGTGGAATTCGAGGGTCCGTTCGGGCTCGCCTACGCGGCCAACCTCGAATCGCGCCTGGCCACGCGCATTCTCTGGCGCGTCGCGCGTTTCGAGTACCGCAAGGAACAGGACATCTACGAGGGGGCGAAGCGCGTGCGCTGGCACGCCCACTTCGGCGTCGAGCGCACGTTCAAGGTCGAGACCAACGCGGTCAAGGCGCCGGTGAAGAGCCTGGACTTCATCACGCTCCGGGTGAAGGACGCCATCGCGGACGTGTTTCGCGAGGCGCTCGCGCGGCGCCCGGACGTCGCCCCGCGCGAACCCGACGTGCGCGTGCACGTCTTCCTCGACGCGAAGTGGTGCACGCTCTACCTCGACACCAGCGGCGAGCCGCTCTTCAAGCGCGGCCGGCGCGACCAGGTGGGCGAGGCGCCGCTGAAGAAG
>CAZOIB010000437.1:0-2062 GCA_964579785.1 uncultured Lysobacter sp.
TTCCTCGGCGGCGAGGACTTCGACCAGCGGATCATCGACTACATCGTCGAGGAGTTCCGCAAGCAGTCGGGCATCGACCTGAAGAAGGACCCGATCGCCCTGCAACGCGTGAAGATGGCGGCCGAGCGCGCCAAGATCGAGCTTTCCTCGTCGCAGCAGACGGAACTGAACGAGCCCTACATCGCCATGGCGAACGGGGCGCCCGCGCACCTCACGATGAAGATCACGCGCGCGAAGTTCGAGTCGCTCGTCGAGGACCTGATCGAGCGCACCATCGAACCCTGCCGCATCGCCATCAAGGATGCCGGCGTGAAGGTCTCCGACATCGGCGACGTCATTCTCGTCGGCGGCATGACGCGCATGCCGAAGGTGCAGGACAAGGTGAAGGAGTTCTTCGGCAAGGAGCCGCGCAAGGACGTGAACCCGGACGAGGCCGTCGCGGTCGGGGCGGCCATCCAGGGCGGCGTGCTGCAGGGCGACGTGAAGGACGTGCTCCTGCTCGACGTGACGCCGCTGTCGCTCGGCATCGAGACCCTCGGCGGCGTGATGACCAAGCTGATCCAGAAGAACACCACGGTGCCCACCAAGGCGCAGCAGGTCTTCTCGACCGCGGACGACAACCAGGGCGCGGTGACGATCCACGTGCTGCAGGGCGAACGCGACGTGGCCTCGGGCAACAAGAGCCTCGGCCAGTTCAATCTCGAGGGCATTCCCCCGGCGCCGCGCGGCATGCCGCAGATCGAGGTCACCTTCGACATCGACGCCAACGGCATCCTGCACGTGAACGCGCGGGACAAGGCGACGGGCAAGGAATCCAAGATCACCATCAAGGCGAGCTCCGGCCTCTCCGAGGACGAGATCCAGCGCATGGTGAAGGACGCCGAGTCGCATGCCGACGAGGACAGGAAGCAGCTCGAGCTCGTGACGGCGCGCAACCAGGCCGACCAGCTGCTGCACTCGGTGCGCAAGTCCCTCGCCGAGTACGGCGACAAGATCGACGCGGACGAGTCGGCCCGGATCGAGACCGCCGCCAAGGAGCTCGAGGCGATCCTCAAGGACGGCGACAAGGCGGCGATCGAGGCGAAGTCCCAGGCGCTTGCCGCGGCTTCGCAGAAGCTCGGCGAGAAGATCTACGCCGACGCCCAGGCGAAGGCGCAGCCCGGTCCGGGCGAAGCACCCGCAGGCGGCAAGGACGACGGGCAAGGTCGCGGAACGGGCCGTGAGGAAAACGTCGTCGACGCCGAGTACACCGAGGTGAAGGACAAGAAGTCGGCCTGACGAGGTAACCGTCGCGGAAATTCCGGGGGGGTGAAGGGGGGCGGCCTCCTTCACCCTTTCTCGCATCGAAAGGCTGGACCGCAGAATGGCGAAGAAGCGCGACTACTACGAAGTGCTGGGCGTGAACCGCGATGCCTCCGAGGAGGACATCAAGAAGGCCTATCGCCGGCTCGCCATGAAGCACCACCCCGACCGCAACTCGGACAGCAAGGAAAGCGAGGACAAGTTCAAGGAGGCCAAGGAAGCCTACGAGGTGCTCTCCGAGCCGGAAAAGCGGCGCGCCTACGATGCCTACGGGCACGCCGGCGTGAACCCGCAGATGGGCGGCATGGGTGGCGCGGGGGACGCGGGCTTCGGCGGCTTCGCGGACGCGTTCGGGGACATCTTCGGCGACATCTTCGGCGGCGGCCGCGGGCGCTCCAGCGTCTATCGCGGCGCGGACCTGCGCTACAACCTCGAGATCTCGCTCGAGCAGGCCGCGCGCGGCACCGAGACCAAGATCCGCATTCCCGCCATGGAGGAGTGCGAGGCCTGCAAGGGCACCGGGGCCAAGCCCGGCACGCAACCCAAGACCTGCACCTCCTGCGGCGGCGCGGGAGCGGTGCGCATGTCGCAGGGCTTCTTCTCCGTGCAGCAGACCTGTCCCACCTGCCACGGCACCGGCAAGATGATTTCCGACCCCTGCCACTCCTGTGGCGGCGCCGGCCGGGTGAAGAAGCACAAGACGCTCTCCGTGAAGATCCCGGCGGGCATCGATGAAGGCGACCGCATTCGCCTGTCGGGC
>CAZOIB010000438.1:0-1621 GCA_964579785.1 uncultured Lysobacter sp.
GGCGATGAAGCGCATGTGCCGTATCGAGGCGATGACGAAGATGTCGACCCAGGAGACGTGGTTGGAGGCGATCAGCACGCCGGCGCGGCCGCGCGGCGGGCGTCTCCCTGCGCAGTGCACGCGCACCCCGAGTATCGCAAGGAGCCGCTTCGCCCAGCGCACCGCGATGACGTGGCGGCGCCGCGGCGTGGCGCGCGGCCAGGCGAGCGCGAGGATCAGGAATGCGGACCCCAGGTGGAGGGCGAGCCTGGTCCAGCGAACGGCGCGGACGAGCGCGGGGGTCTTGTTGCGGGGCAAGTGTCGCGGGCGGTCGTTCAGTGCGTGACGCGCGTGGTGCCCTGGCCCGAGACGATGCGCACGCGGTCGCCGATGCGGAAGGCTTCGTCCGCCTCCTGCACCACCGCGATGTACTGGCCGCCGTCGAGCAGCACCGTGATCTCGATGCCTTGGCCCTTGTTGGCGTCCGCCTCGATGTGCGAGCCGATGATGCCGCCGATCACCGCGCCGGCGACCGCCGCAGCGGTCTGCCCGTAGCCGCCGCCGACGGTGTTGCCGGCCAGGCCGCCGAGTACGGCCCCCGTGGCCGTTCCCACGCCGGTGTTCGGCGCATCGATGCGCACCGGGCGGATGGTTTCGACCACGCCGAAGCGAACCGACTGCTCCGTGCGCGTCTGGTAGCCGCGGTAATCGGCACTGCCGCGGCCGGGTGCGGCGCATCCGGCGACGCCGAGAACGGCAGTGGCCAGGAATGCGATTCCGATAGTCTTCATCTGCATAGTCGAACTCCTCGTGCGTTGTCCGCCGTTCCCGCGAGCGGGAGTCAGGCCGGGAACCCCTCTGCGAACGCTTCCTCGTAACGTCTTGCGATTTCCTCGCGCGGTGGCTGGTAGTTCTGTCCGCCGCGGTGGGCGATCTTGATCGACCCCATCAGGGAGGCGAGCCTCCCGGACCTGGGCCAATCCCATCCGCGATACATCCCGAAGAGCAGCCCCGCGCGAAACGCGTCGCCGCAGCCGGTCGGATCGACCAGGCTATCGGGCCTGACGGCCGGCACATGGATCCGCTCATGGCCCACGAGGATGTCGGCGCCTTCCGCGCCGCGCGTCACCACCACCGCCTCGACCCGCCGGGTGAGATTGGCAATGGGCTCTCCGGTCTTCAGTTCGACCAGGCGCGCCTCGTAGTCGTTCACCGTCAGGCAGCGCGCGCCGGCGAGCATCTCGTGGAGGTCCTCGCCGGAGAACATGGGCAGCCCCTGGCCGGGATCGAGCACGTAGGGAATCTTCGCGTGGGCGAGGTCGCGGGCGTGCTCGAGCATGCCCTGCCGGCCGTCCGGGGAGACGATCGCGAGGCGCACGCCGCTCGTCTCGCCGATCAGGTTGGCGTGCGAGTGCGACATCGCGCCGGGGTGGAAGGCGGTGATCTGGTTGTCGTCGATGTCGGTGGTGATGAATGCCTGCGCGGTGAAGTGCTCGCCCAGCCTGCGCACGTGCCGGCGGGAGAGCCCGAGCAGGTCCAGGCGGCGCTCGTAGGGGTCGAAGTCGTGGCCCACGGTCGCCATGATCAGCGGCTCCTCGCCCAGGAGCTTCAGCCCGTAGGCGATGTTGCCGGCGCAGCCGCC
>CAZOIB010000439.1:0-5621 GCA_964579785.1 uncultured Lysobacter sp.
GGCGTGCCGGTGAGCCCGCGCAACATCTTTCCCTCCAACATCCAGGGCCTGCCCACCTGGTACGAGGTGCGCGTATCCGAGAAGGGCTGGCTGGGCCGGCGCGGGGGCGCGGACCTCATGGTGGCGATGAACCCGCAGACCTGGGAGAAGGACGTCGTCGAGATCGAGCCGGGCGGCTATCTCTTCTACGACTCCACCAAGCCGCTCCCGGCCGACAAGTTCCGCGACGACATCCTCGTGCTCGGCATGCCGCTCACGGAGATCTGCAACGCGACCTACAGCGACCCGCGGCAGCGCCAGCTCTTCAAGAACATCATCTACGTCGGCGCGCTGGCGGCCCTCCTCGACATGGACATCGCGGAGGTCGAGAAGCTGATCGCGGAGCAGTACAAGGGCAAGGAGAAGCTCCTCGAGCCCAACGTCAAGGCGCTGCACCTCGGGCGCGACTACGCGCTCGCCCATCTGCCGTGCCCGCTCGGCATCACCGTGCGCCGCTCGGACAAGGTCGGCAGCAAGATCTTCATCGAAGGCAACAGCGCCGCCGCGCTGGGCGCCGTGTACGGGGGGGCGACGGTCTGCGCGTGGTATCCCATCACGCCGTCCTCTTCGATGGCGGAGGCCTTCGCGAAGCACTGCCGCAAGTTCCGCGTCGATGCCGCCACCGGGAAGAACAATGTCGCGATCGTGCAGGCCGAGGACGAGCTCGCCTCCATCGGCATGGTGATCGGCGCGGCGTGGAACGGCGCGCGCGCCTTCACCTGCACCTCGGGTCCCGGCGTTTCGCTCATGACGGAATTCATCGGGCTGGCCTATTTCGCCGAGATCCCGGCCGTCATCGTGAACGTGCAGCGCGCCGGGCCCTCGACCGGCATGCCCACGCGCACGCAGCAGGCCGACATCCTCTCCAGCGCCTACGCCTCGCACGGTGACACCAAGCACGTGCTGCTGCTTCCCGAGGATGCCAGGGAGGCGTTCGAGTTCACCGCGGAAGCGCTCGACCTCGCGGACCGCCTGCAGACCCCGGTGTTCGTCATGACCGACCTCGACATCGGCATGAACGAGCGCCTGTGCGAGCCCCTGGAGTGGGACGACGCCCGCACCTACGACCGCGGCAAGGTGCTCACCCACCAGGACCTGGAGGCCGGGAAGCGCTTCGGCCGCTACCTCGACGTGGACGACGACGGCATCACCTACCGCACCTACCCGGGCACGCACCCGAAGCGCGGCTCGTTCTTCACGCGCGGCACCAGCCGCGACCGCTACGCGCGCTACACGGAGGAGGGCAGCGCCTACGTCGACAACATGCAGCGGCTGCTGCGCAAGTTCGAGACCGCCAAGACCTACGTGCCCGAGCCGGTGCTGCGCGCATCCCCGCGCACCGCGCGCCACGGCGTGATCTATTACGGCTCCACGGCCTGCGCCATGGACGAGGCGCTGGTCGAGCTGGAGGCCGAGGGCATCCCGATCGACGCGCTGCGGGTGCGCGCCTTCCCGTTCCAGGACAGCGTGATCGAGTTCGTCAATGCCCACGACCACGTCTTCGTCGTCGAGCAGAACCGCGACGGGCAGTTGCGCACGCTCCTCATCGCCGAAGGGGCGCTGGATCCCGCGCGGGTTTCCTCGGTGGTGCATTACGACGGCACGCCCATCACCGCCCGTTTCATCCGCCGCGAGATCGAGGAACGCCTCTCGGCGTTAAACGTGCGGCCGCTCAGGCGCACCGCGGCGGCAGGAGAATGAACCGATGACCTTTCTCGCCAAGCCCAAGCTGCACCACCCCGACCTGCCCGCCAATGCGCTGGGGTTCACCCGCCGCGACTACGAGGGCACGATCTCCACGCTCTGTGCCGGCTGCGGGCACGACTCGATCAGCGCGGCCATCATCCAGGCCTGCTGGGAACTCGCCATCGAGCCGCACCGCGTCGCCAAGCTTTCGGGCATCGGCTGCTCCTCGAAAACCCCCACGTATTTCCTCGACAAGTCGCACGGCTTCAATTCGGTGCACGGCCGCATGCCCTCGGTACTGACCGGGGCCAACCTCGCCAACCGCGACCTGATCTACCTCGGCGTCTCCGGCGACGGCGACTCGGCCTCCATCGGCCTGGGCCAGTTCGCGCACAGCATGCGCCGCGGCGTGAACATGACCTACATCGTCGAGAACAACGGCGTGTACGGCCTCACCAAGGGGCAGTTTTCCGCCACCGCGGACCGCGGTTCCAAGTCCAAGCGCGGCGCCGTGAACACCGACGAGGGCATCGACCTCGCGATCCTCGCGCTGCAGCTGGGCGCGACCTACGTGGCGCGCAGCTTCTCCGGCGACAAGGCGCAGCTCGTTCCCCTGATCAAGGGCGCGCTCACGCACCCCGGGGCGGCCTTCATCGACGTCATCTCGCCGTGCGTGGCGTTCAACAACCACGAGGGCTCGACGCGCAGCTACGACTACGTGCGCCACCACAACGAGGCCGTGAACTTCCTCGACGTGATCACCGTGCAGAAGGAGATCACCGCCGCGTACCCGCCCGGATCGGTGCAGGAAGTGCGGCAGCACGACGGCTCGCTCCTGCGCCTGCGCAAGCTGGACGAGGATTACGACTCCTCCAGCCGCATCGCCGCGATGAGCCACGTGCAATCGCGCTATGCGCAGGGCGAGATCGTCACCGGCCTGCTGTACGTCGAGGCGGACGCCACCGACCTGCACGAGAGCCTGGGCACCGTCGATCGGCCCCTCAACGAGCTGGGCGAGAAGGAGCTTTGCCCGGGGTCGGCCGCGCTGGAGAAGTTCAATGCGTCGCTGCGGTAGGCTGGCCGCCGCCGCGCTTCTCGCCGCCGCCCTCGCGGCCCCGGCTTTCGCCGCAGCGCAAGCGACGCCCGTTCCGGCGCCGACACCAGCCCCGGAAACCGTGCTCGCGCCCGCCCCCGTCGTCTCTCCGGTCCCGACGGCGGCCGGAACGGGCGTCGAGGTGCGCCTCTACAACCGGGTGATCACGAAGTTCCGGTCGCCCATCTTCAGCTCGACGGCCGAGGAACGCGCGCAGAACACCAGGCGGCACCTGCGCGAGCTGCTGCGGGAGGGCGGCGAAGGCAAGGTCGAGGTGAGGACCGTCCCGCAGGGAAGGGCGTTCACGATCGACGGCAGGTTCGGATTCCTGCTCCTTCCCGGCGATGCCGACGCGGCGGTGGGCGAGACCCTGGACGCGGCGGCCAAGCGGACGGCCGAGACGCTGCAGCGCGTGGTCTCGGAGAGCCAGGAGTCGCGCAACCTCGACACGATCCTGCGCAACGCCGCCAAGGCGGGGGTGGCCACCGCGATCGCAACGCTGCTGGTGTGGGTCCTGGCCCGCCTGCGCGGCTGGATCGCGAAGGCTCTCGCGAATATCGGCAGCCGTCACGCCGGCCGGCTCAAGGTGGGCGGACAGGCCCTGTTCGGTCGCGAGCAGGTGTTCGCGCTGGCGCGGTTCCTCACGATCGCGACCTTCTGGCTCCTCGCGGCGTTCGTCGTCTACGAGTGGCTGGCCTACACGATGTCCCTCTTCCCGTGGACACGCCCCTGGGGCGAGGGGCTCCTCGGCGCCGCCTTCGGCCTCGCGGCCAGGATCGCCACGGCCGTCCTCGAGTCGCTTCCCAACCTGGCCGTGGCCGCGACCATCTTCTGGCTCGCGTGGCTCGCGTCACGGTTCATCGACCACACCCTCGAGCCGTTCATCCGCGGCGAAAGGGAATCGGCACACATCGACCGCGACACCGGGCGCCCGACGCGCAACCTCCTGGTGATCGGCGTCTGGGTCTTCGCCATCGCGATGTCCTACCCGTACCTTCCCGGTTCCGACAGCGAGGCCTTCAAGGGGCTGTCGGTTCTCGTCGGCCTGATGATCTCGCTCGGCTCCACGAGCCTCGTCGGCCAGGCGGCCAGCGGGCTCATCGTGATGTACACGCGCACGCTGCGCCCCGGGGAATTCGTGCGCATCGGCGAGCACGAGGGCACGGTGGTGGAACTCGGGGCCTTCACCACCAGGATCCGCACGGGGCTCGGCGAGGAACTCACGATCTCCAACTCGACCATCGCCGGCGGCATCACCAAGAACTACTCGCGCGCCGTGAAAGGGCGCGGGTTCGTGGTGGACACCGTGTGCACGATCGGCTACGACACGCCCTGGCGACAGGTGCACGCGATGCTCGTGGAGGCCGCCCGGCGAACCGAAGGCATCCTGGCCGATCCGGCGCCCGTGGTCTTCCAGACCGGGCTTGCCGACTTCTATCCCGAGTATCGCCTCGTCGCGCAGGCGGTTCCCTCCGACCCGCGGCCGCGGGCGATCGTGATGTCGGACCTGCACGCCAATATCCAGGACGTCTTCAACGAGTACGGCGTGCAGATCATGTCGCCGCATTACCTCGGCGATCCGGCCGAGGCCAAGGTCGTGCCGCCCGCGAAGTGGCACCCGGCTCCGGCGCCGCAGCCCGGGGAGGGAAAGTCGCGTGGTTGACCTGCGCAGCGACACCGTGACGCGGCCGTCGGCGGCCATGCGCGAGGCGATGGCGCGCGCGGAAGTGGGCGACGACGTCTTCGGCGACGACCCGACCGTGAAATCGCTCGAGGAACGCGTGGCGACCCTGTTCGGGATGGAAGCCGGCTTGTTCTTTCCCTCGGGGACGCAGTCGAACCTGGCCGCCCTCATGGCGCATTGCGGCCGCGGCGAGGAGGTGATCGTCGGCCAGGACGCGCACACCTACCGCTACGAAGGCGGCGGCGCCGCGGTGCTGGGTTCCATCCAGCCGCAGCCGCTGCAGAATCTTCCCGACGGCACCCTGGACCTGGCGATGGTCGAAGCCGCCATCAAGCCGGACGACTCGCACTTCGCCATCACGCGGCTGCTGGCGCTGGAGAACACCATCGGCGGCAAGGTCATCGGCCGCGACTACCTCGCCAGGGCGGTGACGCTTGCCTGGAAACGGGGACTCTCCACCCATCTGGATGGCGCGCGCATCTTCAACGCCGCGGTGAAGCTCGGCATGCCGGTCAACGCGCTCTGCGCGGGCTTCGACACGGTGTCCGTCTGCCTCTCCAAGGGGCTGGGCACGCCGGCCGGCACGGTGCTGGCGGGACACAAGGGACTCGTCGACAAGGCGCGGCGCATCCGCAAGATGCTGGGCGGCGGCATGCGCCAGGTCGGAGTCCTCGCCGCGGCGGGGCTCTACGCGATCGAGCACAACGTGGCGAGGCTCGCTGCGGACCACGCCAACGCGGAACGCCTGGCCCAGGGGCTGGCGGGCGCGGGCTACGAATTGGAGCCGGTCCAGACCAACATGGTGTTCGTGAAGGTGCCGCGGGAACGATGCGCCGCGCTGCAGGAACACCTGGATTCCGCCGGCGTCACCGCGATCGTCGCGCCGCGCACGCGCCTTGTCACCCACCTCGACGTGGATGCGGCCGGAGTAGACCGGGCGGTGGCGGCCTTCGCTTCGTTCAACCACCGCGAAGCCGCCGCCGACTGACCCTCACCCCGGCCCTCTCCCAGGGGAGAGGGAGAACTACAAGACCTCGGCCGCGTGATCGGCGAGGCGCGAGCGCTCCCCGCGCGTGAGCGTGATGTGCCCGCTGTGCCCCCAGCCCTTGAAGCGGTCCA
>CAZOIB010000440.1:0-2926 GCA_964579785.1 uncultured Lysobacter sp.
ATTGCCGGCGTCTACGCCGGCGGCGACATCGTCACCGGCGCGGCCACGGTGATCCAGGCCATGGGCGCCGGGCGCAAGGCGGCGCGCGGCATGAAGGCCTACCTCGGCCTGCGCGACACCGATGGCGTGTACACGCCCGACTCGGACGATCCGGGCGCACGGCGCTTCGGCATCCCCATCGAGGAGCACAACTTTGCCCGGGTGCGGCTGCTGTAGCCCGACCGGACCTTTTCATTGCGACGCACGAACACCGAGGCGACACCATGAGCGAAACGGCCCAGCTGAAGCGCGAGAAGTCTCCGAAAGGCGCTGCTGCCCCTGCCACCCCCGCGAAACCCGCGAAGAACCTCCCCGAGCACATCGTCGAGGTGATCAGCGATTCCGGCGAAGGCGCGCAGCGTTGCGGCCAGGCGCTTGCCGGCATTGCCGCGCGCAGCGGCAACGGCATCTGGACCGTGGAGATCATCCCGGCGGAGATCCAGCCGCCGGCACGCAGCGTCGCGGGTGCCAGCGGCATCCGCATCCGCATCGGCGCGAGAGAAGTGACCAACGGCGGCGATGAAACCGATCTCGTCGTGGCCTTCAACGAGCAGGTGCTCCTGGGCCGCGTGCGCGCCGGCGAACTCAAGACCGGCGCCACGATCCTCCTGGAAAACGTCTGGCGGGACAGCCGCGATCCGGTGATCGTCAAGTCCTTCAACGAAACCGTCGCTGCGCTCGTCAAGGACGGCTACCGCGTGATCGAACTGCCGCTGGAGCGCGAATGCCGGGCCCTGATGACCGACGCGCGACGCGGCAAGAACATGTTCGTCCTGGGCATGCTCTGCAGCATCTACAGCCTCGACCTGCAACTCGGGCGGGACCAGATCGCGCTCACCTTCGGCAAGAAGGACCGGTCGATCATCGACACCAACGTGAAGCTGCTCGAGGCGGGTCATGCCTGGGGCGAGGCGAATCTCGACTTCAAGTACGCGATTCCGGCCGAGAAGAGCAAGGTGGCGCAGGTGGTGACCAACGGCAACACGGCCATTGCGCTCGGGGTCCTCGCCTCCGGGATGGACATCTGCGCGATGTACCCGATCACGCCGGCCACCTCGGCCTCGCACTACCTCTCCGACTGCTTCGAGAAGGTGGGCGGCATGGTTCACCAGGCGGAAGACGAGATCGCCGCGTGCGCCTTCGCCATCGGCGCCTCGTACGCGGGGCGATGCGCGGTCACTATCACCTCCGGCCCGGGCTATTCCCTCAAGCAGGAAGGACTCGGCCTCGCCGTCATGGCCGAAATCCCGCTGGTGGTGGTGAACGTGCAGCGCGGGGGTCCCAGCACCGGACAGCCCACCAAGGTGGAGCAGGGCGATCTCCTCACGGCGATCTACGGCAGCCATGGCGACGCGCCGAAGGTGGTGATGGCCGTCAGCGGCATCGAGGACTGCTTCTATTCCATGATCACCGCCCGCAAGATCGCCGAGACCTTCAACATGGTCGTGGTCGTGCTGTCCGACGCGAGCCTCGCCACCGCGCAGGCGCCGTTCCCGCGGCCCGAGTTCAAGGAGGACTGGCTGGCGCCTCCGGTCGACCAGTCGCCCTTGCCCGAGGGCGCCAAGCCCTACGACTGGGATTCCGTCACCGGCATCGCGCGGCGCTTCGTGCCGGGGCAGCCGGGCGGCATGCACACGGTTACCGGCCTGGCACACGACCGCAACAGCAAGGTGGCCTACGACCCGTCGATCAACGAGGAGTCGCTGCGCGCGCGCAGCCTCAAGCTCGCGGCGCTGCAGAAGACGCTCAAGACGCCTCCCGTGTTCGGCGACCCGGAAGGCGACCTGCTCGTCGTCGGCTGGGGGAGCACGAAGGGAATCATCGAGGAGGCGGTGGAGCGCATGCGTGCGGAGGGATTCAAGGTCTCGGCTCTGCACCTGCGCTTCATCCAGCCGCTGCCGTCGGGCATCGGCGAGATTCTCAGGCGATTCGGCAAGGTGATCGCAGTGGAGGGCGGCTGGGGCGACCGCCTCGAGGACGAGCTCATCGACGCGGACAACCGCCGCTACACCGCGCTCGCGATGATGCTGCGCTCGCGCTACCTGGTCGACGTCGACTGCTGGAGCGAGGCGCGCGGGCAGCCGATCAAGCCCGGCAACGTGGTCAAGGTGCTGAAGGCCAAACTGCAGGAGGGGAAGTGATCATGGGGAAGCCGCTTTCGCAGTGCATCATCAAGCTCCACGAGGAGCACCACAACCTCGAGGACTACCAGGGCGGCGTGCCGCGCTGGTGCAACGGCTGCGGCGACAACGCCATCCTCGCGGCGGTGCAGCGCCTCTGCCGCGACGAGAACCTCGCCCCCGAGAAGACGGTCTTCGTGTCGGGCATCGGCTGCTCCAGCCGCTTCCCGCACTACATGAAGACCTACGGTTTCCACGGCATCCACGGCCGTGCCTTTCCGATCGCCGAGGGCGTGAAGATGGCCCGGCCCGACCTCAATGTCTTCGTGAACACCGGCGACGGCGACTGCTGCTCGATCGGGGCGGCGCACTGGATCCATGCCATCCGCTACAACATGAACCTCACCGTGATCCTGCATGACAACCACGTCTACGGGCTCACCAAGAAGCAGGCTTCGCCGACCTCGCCGATCGGGCTGAAGAGCAACACCACGCCGCGCGGCTCGGTGCTGGAGGCGCTGAACCCGCTCACCGTGACGCTCGGCGTGCAGAACGTCTCCTTCGTCGCGCAGGCGGTGGACTGGGTCCCGGAGCTCATGTACGACATCGTCTCCAAGGCCTTCCACCATCGCGGCTTCTCGTTCATCCGCATCATCCAGCGCTGCCCGGAGTTCCTGCCGAAGATGTTCGAGCCCTGGCTGCACGATCCGGGCAAGACCCTGATCCTCACGCATGCCAATGGCCTGCAGCCCAGCGCCGAGCTGGGC
>CAZOIB010000441.1:0-8257 GCA_964579785.1 uncultured Lysobacter sp.
GATCGCCTGGCCGGGTCTCGGCGCGATCCGGGAATAGATCAGGCAGCAGCCCTTGCCTGGACCCCGGCGCGTTGCGTGTCGTCCGGCGCAGGGTCGCGCAAGCGCGCCAGCAGGGCGAGCTGGCGCTCTGCCACCTCCGCAATCGCGCGCGCCTTGACCGGGCCAAAGCCGCGAATGTTTTCCGGCAGCGAGGCCAGGTCGACCGCGATGGCCAGGTTCGCCGGCGCCAGGCGCTCGAGAATTTCCGTCAGCAGTGCCTCGTAATCCGCGATGAGTCGCCTCTCCTCGCGGCGCTCCGGCGCGTAGCCGAACGGGTCGAAGGCCGTCCCGCGCAGGCCCCGGAACCTCGCCAGCACCGCCATCGCCTTCAGCATCCAGGGCCCGTAAGAGCGCTTCCGCGGCTCCCCGGTCGCAGGATCCGGCTTGGCCCAGAGCGGCGGCGCAAGATGCAGCCTGAGGCGATAGGCGCCCTCGAACTGGCCGGCGATGCGCGCGACGAATTCGCCGTCCGAATGCAGCCGGGCGACCTCGTACTCATCCTTGTACGCCATCAGCTTGAAGAGGTAGCGCGCCGCCGCTTCGGCCAGTGCCGTCGACCCGGACACCCGGGCGGACTCGGTCGCGCGGACGCGGGCGACCGCCTCGGCATAGCGCTCCGCGTAGGCGGCGTCCTGGTACCTCGACAGTTCCGCGCGGCGCCGCGCCACGAGCTCGTCCAGTCCCTGCGACAACCGGTGACCCGCCGGCAATGCCACGGCGGGAGCCGCAGCCTTGCGCACGGCCTCCGGATCCGCAGCCATGCGGCGCCCCCACTCGAAGGCCGACTTGTTCGCGTCCACGGCGGTCCCGTTCAGCTCGATCGCCGCGAGGATCGCCGCGCGTCCGACCGGAACGAGCCCCCTCTGCCACGCGAAACCCACCATGAAGAGATTGGTCGCGATCGAGTCGCCCAGCAATGCCGTGGCAAGCTCGCCGGCCGCGACGAAATCCGTCGCCCCGGGTCCGCAGGCCTCGCGAACGGCCTGGGCCATGTCGTGGTGGGGAACGGCCAGATCGGGATCGCGCGTGAAGCCGCCCGTCGGGGCGACGTCGACATTGATCACCGCGCGCGTGTGTCCGGAGCGCATCTTGGCGATGGCCTCATCGGAGGCGGCCACGATCATGTCACAGCCGATGACCGCGTTCGCCTCGCCGGCGGCGATCCGCACCGCGTGGATGTCCTCCGGCCGGGCCGCGAAGCGCAGGTGCGAATAGACGGAACCGCCCTTCTGCGCGAGGCCCGTCATGTCGAGGACGGTGACCCCCTTTCCTTCGATGTGCGCCGCCACGCCCAGTAGCGCGCCGATGGTCACGACTCCCGTGCCGCCGACGCCGGTCACGAGTATCCCCCACGGTCGCTCGAGGTTGGGAAGCCTGGGTTCCGGCAGTTCCGCAACCGGCTCGTTCGCGACCGGCTTCCTCTTGCGCAACGTTCCGCCTTCCACGGTCACGAAGCTCGGACAGAAGCCCTTGAGGCAGGAGTAGTCCTTGTTGCAGGTGCTCTGGTCGATCGCGCGCTTGCGCCCGAACTCGGTCTCGACCGGGACGATGGACAGGCAGTTGGACTTGGTCCCGCAATCGCCGCATCCCTCGCAGACCCGGTCGTTGATGGCGACGCGCCGCGCGGGGTCGGGGAGCTTGCCGCGCTTGCGCCGGCGCCGCTTCTCCGCGGCGCAGGTCTGGTCGTACACCAGCGCCGTGACGCCGGGCGTGTCGCGCAGCACGCGCTGCACGCGATCGAGGTCGTCGCGATGGTGGATCGTGGTGCCCGGGGCGAGGTCCGGAACGCCGCGATACTTTTCCGGCTCGTCCGTCAAGATCGCGATGCGCTTCACTCCTTCGGCCGCGACCTGGCGCGTGACCATCGGCACCGTGAGGGCCCCGTCGACGGGCTGCCCGCCTGTCATGGCCACCGCGTCGTTGAAGAGGATCTTGTAGGTCATGTTCACGCCGGCGCTCGCCGCCGCGCGTATGGCCAGCAGCCCGGAGTGGAAATAGGTTCCGTCGCCGAGGTTGGCGAAGACGTGCCTGGTTTCGGTGAAGGGCTGGATGCCGACCCACGGGACCCCCTCGCCTCCCATCTGCGTGAAGGTCATGGTCTGTTCCGGCCGGATCCAGATCGCCATGTAGTGGCAGCCGATGCCCGCCAGCGCCTTCGAGCCTTCCGGCACGCGCGTGGACGTGTTGTGCGGGCAGCCCGAGCAGAAATACGGAATGCGGGCGATCTTCGCCCGCGGCCTCGCCAGCGCCGCTTCTTTCGCCTCGAGGAATCCGAGCCGCGCCTGCACGACCTGCGAGGTGTAAAACCTGCTGATGCGCGCTGCGATCACGCGCGCGATCATCGCGGGCGTCAGCTCCCCCGCCGCCGGCAGCAGCCATTCGCTGCGATGCACCTCCCACTCGCCATGTTCGTCGTACTTGCCGATGACGCGCGGTCGCGCGTCGTCACGCCAGTTGTAGAGCTGCTCCTTCATCTGGTACTCGATCAGCTGGCGCTTTTCCTCCACGACCAGGATCTCGTCCAAGCCGCGGGCGAACTCGCGCACGCCATCCGGCTCGAGGGGCCAGGGCATCCCGACCTTGAACAGGCGGATGCCGATCTCGGCCGCGTGCCCTGCATCGATGCCCAGGTCGCTCAGGGCCTGCAGGACGTCCAGATAGGACTTCCCCGAGGCGATGATGCCGAGCCGCGGCACGGGCGAGTCGATGGTGATGCGGTTCAGCCGGTTGGCGCGGCAGTAGGCGAGCGCGGCGTAGATCTTGTCGTGCTGCAGGCGCAGCTCCTGCTCCATCGGGGTGTCCGGCCAGCGGATGTTCATTCCCGCCGCCGGCTGCGGCAGGCTCTCCGGAGCCGAGATCGCCGGGAACGAGGGATCCACGGCAATGGAAGCGGAGGAGTCGACCGTCTCGGAGATCGTCTTCAGCGCGACGTAGCACCCGGAATAGCGCGACATCGCGAAGCCGTGCAGGCCGAGCTCGATGATCTCCTGCACCGAGGTCGGGTACAGCACCGGGATCATCGCCGCGTCGAAGGCGTGTTCCGACTGGTGCGGTAGCGTGGAGGACTTGCAGGCGTGATCGTCGCCTGCGACGAGGAGAACGCCGCCGTGCTTCGCCGTGCCGGCCGCGTTCGCGTGCTTGAACACGTCGCCGCAGCGGTCGACTCCGGGACCCTTGCCGTACCACATGGCGAAGACGCCGTCGTACTTCGCGCCCGGAAACAGGCCCGCCTGCTGGGAGCCCCAGACTGCTGTGGCCGCGAGCTCCTCGTTGACGCCCGGCGTGAAGAAGACGTGGTGCGCCTCGAGGTGTGCCCTCGCCTTCCACAGCGCCTGGTCGAATCCGCCGAGCGGAGAGCCGCGATAACCGGAGATGAAGCCACCGGTGTTGAGCCCCGCGGCCAGGTCGCGGCTGCGCTGCAGCAGCGGCAGCCTGACCAGCGCCTGGGTGCCGGTAAGGAAGATGCGGCCGGAGGCGCAGGTGTACTTGTCGTCCAGCGAAAGCGGTGCTGCGGACATCGGGGCTCCTCAAAATGGGTGCTTTGGGGCGTTACGCAGGCTGGGCGGAAAATCGTGTCTCCCGGCAGCAGGCGGGGCGAGAGGATACCACCGATGGCCTACACTATCCGCGTCGGTTGCGACACGGCGAAGCCTTGGTAGCCCGCCAGCCCGATCTCGGCCAGCAGCGGAACCAGGCTCCCGTCATCCACGGCCTGCGCAATGATGTCGATCCCCAGCGGCCGGGCGACCCGGACCAGCGAGGTGACCAGGAAGCGGCAATCCTGGCTCCCGGCAAGCTCCCTGGAATAGCCGGCCGACAGCTTGATGTACTGCGGCCGCAACGCATGCACCAGCATCAGCGATCCCTCGCGCATGCCGAAATTGTCCAGGGCGAAGTGCGCCCCGCGGCGCCGCACTTCGCTGCTGAAGCGTCGCGTCACGTCGAGATCCTGCAGCGCCCCGAACTCGGTCATCTCGAAAGTGATCCGCCGCGCCAGGGCGCCACGCGCGTCGAGCATGGCGAGCAATCGCGGCAATGCGTGCGCATCCGCGACCGTCTGGGCGCCGATGTTCACCGCGACGCCGGAACTGCCCGGCATCGTGGCGAGGTATCCCAGGAGCATCTCGACCACGCGGCAATCGAGGCGCCCGACCAGTCCGTGGCGCACGGCCATGGGCAGGAACGTCGCCGCGGTGACCGGGGCCTGCTCTCCCACCAGCAACCGCACGGTGACTTCGGCATGCAGCGGCCGCCGATCGGCGATGCCGAATGCCTCCTGCGAGAAGAGCGCGATCCGGTTGCTGGCGATGCACTCCTCGATCCGGCCCCGCCACGCCTGGGACCCGAGCGAGGCGGCCGCGTCGAAATCCTCGACTTCGCACTCGTTCTGTCCCTTGCCGCCGGCCTGCGCGACCGCATGGTCGGCAACCGCCAGGAGCGCCGGAAGTTCCGGGAGGGAGCCTTCCCAGCGCGCCGCCCCGCACTGGAAGTGCAGGTCGGCGTCGAGACCCTGCTCGTTGATGCTCACCGCGATGCGCCGGCCGATCTCCTCCAGGAGCTCGCGCAGCGCCGGCGCCTCGACGTTCGCCATGGCCATCGAGAACGCCGCCCCACCCATTCGTCCGCAGACGGCCGGGTGTCTTCCGCAGGCCGCGACCAGCGCCCTGGCGAGTGTGGCCAGCACCTCGTCGCCCTGCCGGTAGCCTGCCTTCGCGTTGAACGGGCCGAAGCCGCGGATCTCGACGAGCGCCAGGGCGCCGGAATGGATGTCGCCGTACGACTGGATGAGCGACTGCAGGTGCTGCTCGAAGCCGCGGCGGTTGTAGAGGGAAGTGAGGGGATCGATGAAGGCCTCGCGGCGATAGGTTTCCGCACGCGCCGCCTCCTCGTCGATGTACTCCTTGATCCGCGCGGACATCTCGTTCATGGAAGTGACGACACGGGACAGCTCACGCGCCCGCGGCGCATGGGAGATGGTCACGAAATCCTTCTCGCTGATGGCAATGGCCGCCCGTTCGATCTCGCGCAGCGGACGCAACAACATGGACAGGAAGGCGCTTGCAGCCGCCACCGCGACGACATATCCCAGCAAGAGCCAGGCGACGGTCTGCAGGCCCGCGTACCAGAGCTGCTTGTAGGCGAAATAGGGCTGGCTCACCACCACCACGCGGCCAAGTTCGCGCCAGCCGGAACTCACGATGGACTGGGCTCCCGGCGCGTGGATCGGAAAGAGCCCGACGAACCATGCCGGTACCTCGCCCAGGCCGGGCACGAGGGACTTGCGCACGAGAACCTCGCCGCTTGCGGAAACGATGCGGATCTCCCCGAAGTAGCCGCGGTCGAACACCGGATTGACGAGCGTCTCGACCAGCACCTTGTCCTGCAGGCTGCCGATCGCGCCGAGGCGCATCGCCAGCGAGGTCGCCGCGTCCTGCGCCTGGGAGCCCAACTGCTCCTGCAACTGCGCACGCGCGTTGGCGAGATAGATGGCCTCCACGCCCGCGAGCAGCACGAAGAACAGGATGGAAATGCCGACGATCAGCTGTCTGAACAAGGTCATGGCTTGCATGCTCCCATCATTTCGATCGGCTTTGGCTCAGTAGGACAGTTCACGTTGCAGGCGCCGGAGGAAGTCGCGCCACTTGCGGTGCGATGACGCCTCGAGGAGCAACGGCGGTGCGCCCTGCTGCAGGAATTGCAGGTCGTCATCGTTGAAGGAATAGACCGGTATCAGGTCCGTCCGGTCGGAGGCGACGCGGATGTCGCCTTCCAGGATGTCGAGGATCAGCGGATCGGCGCCCGGGTCGGGATAGTAGGCGAGAACCATGTGCGCCTCGTTCAGCCTCGTGTTGCGCGCATACACCAGCCGCAGGCGCGCGACCGGAAGGCCGAGTTCCTTCAACGTGAAGTACTTGGAGAATGCGTAGTCCTCGCAGTCGGCGCCGTTGATTGCCAGCGTTTCCGCCGGCGTGGCCCAGTATTCCTCCACACCCCACAGTTCCATGTCGGTCTGCGACGGCACGCGATTGAAGAAGTCATTGACGAGGCGCAGCACCTCGCGCTCGCCTGCCGGCCCGCGCGGGCGCTCGGGCCGCACGGCCACGCGCTGCACCAGGTTCTTCCAGTTCTCGAGCCGCTGGCGCACCCCTTCGCCGAAGCGGCCCTGCAGGTGTTTCACCAGGCCCGGCGTGACGCTCCTGGAAAAGCCCACTTCGCTGGAGACGGCCAAGGCCATCGCGGCCACGAGGGCGAACAAGGCGACGCAGGCTGCCCGCTTGGAAGTGGCGATGATCGGATACTCCCCCGCGCCGATTATGCACCGCATACCGTTCGCCGCACCTCCAGGGATGCCGCCCATCTGCCGCAGCCGCTGCCTAGAAGAGCCCCATCTGGCCGTTCGTCGCGAGCGGCCGAAAGTGTTCGCGCGCGAGCCGTGGCGGCTTGGTTGCGAGCCCCAGGCGCCGGCAGGCCACCTCGAACCGGCGGCGCAGCAGGTCCGAAAGCAGCCCGACGCCGGACATGCGGGTGCCGAAGCGCGGATCGTTGTCATGGCCGTCACGCATTTCCTGCAGGCGCGACATGACGTGGGCCGCCTTCAGCGGCACGTGCTCCAGCAGCCAGGCGCGGAAGAGGTCCTTCACTTCCCAGGGCAGTCGCACCAGCGTCCAGCTTGCCCACCCGGCGCCCGCTTCGGCCGCGGCCTCGAGTATCGACTCCATCTCGTGGTCTGTAAGGAAAGGAATGATCGGTGCGACGTTCACCCCCACCGGCACCCCGGCTGCGGCGAGCCGGCGCACCGCCTCGATGCGGCGCACCGGAGCCGATGCACGCGGCTCCATGCGCCGGGAGAGGCCCGCATCGAGCGTGGTCACGGACAGGGCCACCGCGACGAGCCCGGCGCCTGCCATCGGCGCGAGGAGGTCGAGGTCGCGCTCCACCAGCGCCGACTTGGTGATGATGGCCACCGGGTGCGACGTCTCGTGCAGGACTTCGAGAATGGAGCGCGTGATGCGGCGTTGCCGCTCGATGGGCTGGTAGCCGTCGGTGTTCGAGCCGATGTTGATCGGCTCGCAACGGTACCCCGGGCGCGCAAGCTCCCCGCGCAGCAGCAGCGCCGCCTCGGGCTTGGCGAAGAGCCGCGTTTCGAAGTCCAGGCCCGGCGACAGGCCGAGGTAGGCGTGCGAGGGGCGCGCGTAGCAGTAGGAGCACCCATGCTCGCATCCGCGATAGGGATTGATGGACTGCGAAAAGTTGAGGTCCGGCGAGTCGTGGCGCGAGATGACCGATTTCGCGCGCTCGAGCGTCACGACGGTCTTCGGACGTCCGGGCTGCTCGCCCGGATCCTGGAACCAGCCATCGTCGTCAGGCTGGCGCGACAGGTTCTCGAAACGGCCCTCGGGATTGCCGGGCGCGCCGCGGCCTTTCGTGGCGTCACCGTGGTCTCCCGCGGTTGTCTTGAGGGGCATCGCCGGAGTGTACGGCGCCTGTGCGCGCACGCAAGGTCAGGCGTGAATTGTGGATAACTCGGCGCCGCAAATGCGAACGCCCGACCTTTGTGGGGTCGGGCGTTCTGGTAAGGCCCTGGCGATGACCTACTTTCTCACGGGCAATCCGCAATATCATCGGCGCGGCGTCGTTTCACGGTCCTGTTCGGGATGGGAAGGGGTGGTGCCAACGCGCTATGGTCGCCAGGAATTCGGTGTCGCGGCTGCTCTTGGTGGCAGCCACGCGCTTGTCGGGAATGGGGATGAAGGGTGGGTCTTTACGTACTGCCCCGGCGCTTGGGTAAGCGCGCACAGGCGTCAATGCAGAGTTATAGAGTCAAGCCGCACGGGCAATTAGTCCCGGTTAGCTCAAGGCGTTACCGCCCTTGCACACCCGGCCTATCAACGTCCTGGTCTCGGACGACCCTTCAGGGGGGTTGAACCCCCGGGAGATCTCATCTTCAGGCAAGTTTCCCGCTTAGATGCTTTCAGCGGTTATCTCTTCCGCATGTAGCTACCCGGCAATGCCACTGGCGTGACAACCGGTACACCAGGGATGCGTCCACTCCGGTCCTCTCGTACTAGGAGCAGCCCCCGTCAAATCTCCAACGCCCACGGCAGATAGGGACCAAACTGTCTCACGACGTTTTGAACCCAGCTCACGTACCACTTTAAATGGCGAACAGCCATACCCTTGGGACCGGCTACAGCCCCAGGATGTGATGAGCCGACAT
>CAZOIB010000442.1:0-5174 GCA_964579785.1 uncultured Lysobacter sp.
TCTTGCCGTCGTAGACGATGACGCGGATGTCCTCGACCGGGTAGCCGGCGATGACGCCCAGGTCGAGCGCCTGCTTGACACCCTTCTCCACCGCGGGGATGAACACCGTCGGGATGACGCCGCCCTTCACCTGGTCGACGAACTCGAAGCCGCTGCCGCGCGAAAGCGGCTCGACCTTCAGGAACACTTCGCCGAACTGGCCTGCGCCGCCCGTCTGCTTCTTGTGGCGGCAGTGGCCCTCGGCCTTCTTCGTGATCGTCTCGCGGTAGGGGATCTTGGGAGGCTTCGTGTCCACCTCGAGCTTGTACTGCGTGCTCATCTTCTCCAGCTTCACGCGCATGTGCAGCTCGCCCAGGCCCCGCACCACGGTCTCGTGCGTGGTCGGGTGGCGCTCGATCCACAGGCAGGGATCCTCGACCTCCAGCTTGTGCAGCACGTCGAAGAGGCGCTGCTCGTCGCCCTTCTTCTTCGTCTCCACGGCGATCGAGTGCATCGGCGTCGGGAAATCGAGCGAGCGCAGGCGGATGTTGTCCTCGTCGTGGGAATCGTGCAGCACGGCGTTGAACTCGATTTCGTCGACCTTCGCCACCGCGCCGAGGTCGCCGGGGAAGAGTTCGTCGACCTCCCGGTATTCCTTGCCCTGGATCGAGTAGAGGTGGCCCACCTTGAACGGACGCCGGCCGTCGCCGATGAAGAGCTGGGAGTCCCTGGTGATGGTGCCCTGGTGGACGCGGAAGAAGGCCACCTTGCCCACGTAGGGGTCCATGACGATCTTGAACACGTGCGCGAGCACGTGCTTGGTGCGGTCGGGCACGGCGTGGAATTCCTCGCCCTCGGTGGTGTCGCTCTTCACGAACGGGGGCGGGTTGCCCTCGGTGGCGTTGGGGGCGAGGCGCGACAGGATCTCGAGGAACTGCGGAATCCCCGCGCCCGTCTTCGCCGAGGTGAAGCACACCGGCACCAGGTGCCCTTCGCGCAACGCCTTCTCGAACGGTGCATGCAGCTGCTCGGGCTTGATGTCCTCGCCCTGCTCGAGGTAGAGGGTCATCAGGTCCTCGTCGACTTCGACGACCTGTTCGACGATGGCCGTGTGCGCCGCCTTCACGCCCACGAAGTCGGCGTCGCCGTCGGGGGTGAAGAAGCAGTCGACCACGTCCTTGCGGTCGTGGGCGGGCAGGTTGATGGGCAGGCACTCCTTGCCGAAGTGGTCCTGGATCTTGCGCAGGAGCCCGGGAAGGTCGACGTTGTCCGCGTCGATCTTGTTCACCACGATCATGCGGCACAGGCCCCGCGTCTTGGCCCACTTCATCATGCGCGTGGTGTTCAACTCGATGCCGTTCTGCGCGTTGATCACGACCGCCGCCGTCTCCACGGCGGCCAGCGCCGCGATCGACTGGCCGGCAAAATCGGGCATGCCGGGCGTGTCGATCAGGTGGATGCGCATGTCCTCCCAGGCGAAGTTCACGAGGGAGGACCCGAGCGAATGGCCGTACTCCTTCTCCATGGGGTCGAAGTCGCAGACCGTCGTTCCCTTTTCGACGCTGCCCGGGGAGGCGATGGCGCCGGACTTCCACAGCAGGGCCTCGGCGAGCGTGGTCTTGCCGCTGCCGCCATGGCCGACCAGGGCCAGGGTATGGATGGACTCGGTGTACTTCGGCACGTGCTTGATCTCCGTGATTGTTCTGCTCGTTCCTCGACGAAGGCGGAGCGGGAGTAGGCGGGGTGGGGGATTTCGGGCGGTTCGGGACCTTCTTTATCCCCGAATTTACACTTTCCGCGGCGACTTCGCCTCCGGAAGAAACAAACCCAGGAGGTCATTCAGGAATCGCCTTCCGCGCAGGGTCGGGCGGATGGTGAAGGCATCCCGCTCCAGAAATCCGGCCGCCTCGGCCCGGGCGAGCGGGTCCGCGATGACGGCCAGGGGCAGGCCGGTGCGCTCGGTGAAGAGGGCGACGGGAAAGCCCTCGGCGAGGCGCAGCGCGTTCATCACGAACTCGAAGGGCAGGTCGGCCGCGGCGACCTCGCGCGACTCCTGGATGGCGCTGCCGGCGAGCGCGTGGTCCTGGTAGGCGCGCGGCTGTTTGAAGCGCAATTCGCGCACGACGCGCCCGCGCGTCGAGATCTTGCCGTGCGCGCCCGCCCCCACTCCCAGGTAGTCGCCGAAGCGCCAGTAGTTGAGGTTGTGGCGCGAACGCCGCCCGGTCTTCGCGAAGGCCGAGGTCTCGTAGTTCTCGTAGCCGGCCGCGGCGAGTTCCGCCTCGATCCCCTCCTGCATCGCCGCCGCCACGTCGTCGTCGGGGAGCGATGGCGGATGGCGGTGGAACAGGGTGTTGGGTTCGAGCGTGAGGTGGTAGGCCGAGACATGCGCCGGACCGAAGGCGATGGCGGTGCGGATGTCCGCGAGGGCCCCGTCGACTGCCTGGCCGGGCAACGCGTACATGAGGTCGAGGTTCACGTTGGCGAACGTGCCGAGCGCGATATCCACTGCCCGCTTTGCCTCGCCGGCATCGTGCACGCGGCCGATCGCGGCGAGGCAGCGGTCATCGAAGCTCTGGATGCCGACCGAGAGCCGGTTCACGCCCGCGTTGGCGAAGTCGCGGAACTTCGCCTGCTCGAAGGTGCCCGGGTTGGCCTCGAGGGTGATCT
This sequence comes from uncultured Lysobacter sp., assembly GCA_964579785.1. GTDB lineage: Bacteria > Pseudomonadota > Gammaproteobacteria > Burkholderiales > Usitatibacteraceae > FEB-7. The sequence goes on from CAZOIB010000442.1 coordinate 2,647, forward strand.
CCGCATCCGGCTCCACGGGCAGGAGCGTGCGCGCGGCGGTGAGGAGGCGGTAGATGGCCTGCGCCGAGAAGAGGCTGGGCGTGCCGCCGCCGATGAAGATCGCGTGCACCCGGCGGCCCCACACCCGGGGAATGCTCGCCTCGAGGTCGGCCAGGACCGCATCGACGTAACGCGCTTCGGGCACTTCGCCCTTCGCCTCGTGCGAATTGAAGTCGCAGTACGGGCACTTCCGGAGGCACCACGGCACGTGCAGGTAGAGCGTGAGCGGCGGCAGCGCCGCGAGGCGCACGCTCCCCGGCGCGGCGACCGGCACCGGGCTCCCGGCGGGCATCAGTCCTCGCCGCGCAGGCGGGCCGCGAGGCGCGCGGCGGCGATGGCGCGATGGCTGCGGCGGTTCTTTTCCGCTGCCGGCAATTCCGCGGCGGTGCGGCCCAGGCCGGGAACGAGGAAGTACGGGTCGTAGCCGAAGCCGCCGGCGCCGCGCGCAACGTCCGCGATCTCGCCGTGCCAGCGGCCTTCCGCGATGAGGGGTTCCGGGTCGTCGACGTCGCGCACGAGGACGATCACGCAGTAGTAGTGCGCGCGCCGGTTGGCGTTGCCGGCGAGCCTCTCGACGAGGAGCGCGTTGTTGGCGCGGTCGCGTTCCTCGCGGGAGCCGGGCCGGCCGGCGAAATAGGCCGAATGCACGCCCGGGAGCCCGCCGAGCGCTTCCACGCACAGGCCCGAGTCGTCGGCGAGTGCAGCCAGGCCCGTGTGGCGCGCGCAGTTCCTCGCCTTCGCGAGCGCGTTCTCGACGAACGTGTGGTGCGGCTCCTCGGCCTCGGGAACGCCGAGCGCCCCCTGGGCGACCGTGTCGAATCCCAGCGGGCCGAGGATCGCGGCGAGCTCGGCAAGCTTGCCCAGGTTGTTGCTGGCGATGACGAGCCGGCTCATGGGGCGCTCAGGCGAGCGCTTCCTTCTGCATCGCGACGATCTCCGCGATGCCCTTGGTGGCGAGGGCCAGCAACTGCTCCATCTCCGCGCGCGTGAAGGGCTTGCCCTCGGCGGTGCCCTGCACCTCGACGAACCCGCCGCTGCCGGTCATCACCACGTTCATGTCCGTGTCGCAGCCGGAGTCCTCGAGGTAGTCGAGGTCGAGGCAGGCCACGTCGCCGACGATGCCCACCGATACCGCCGCCACGAAATCGCGGATCGGCTCGCGCGCGACGAGGTCGCGTGCCTTCAGCCACGCCACCGCGTCGGCGAGTGCCACCATGGCGCCGGTGATCGAGGCGCAGCGCGTGCCGCCGTCGGCCTGCAGCACGTCGCAGTCGATCGTCACCTGCCGCTCGCCGAGGGCCGGAAGGTCGACCACGGAGCGCAGCGCCCGCCCGACCAGGCGCTGGATCTCCTGCGTGCGCCCCGACTGCTTGCCGGCGGCGGCCTCGCGCGCCCCGCGCGTGTGCGTGGCGCGCGGCAGCATGCCGTACTCGGCCGTCACCCAGCCCGAGCCCTTGCCGCGCAGGAAGGCGGGCACCTTCTCCTCGATGCTCGCGGTGCACAGCACGCGGGTCTCGCCGAACTCGACGAGCACGGAGCCCTCGGCGTGGCGGGTGAAGTTGCGCGTGATGCGCACGGGGCGGAGCCGGTCGGCGGGACGATCCTGGTAGCGGGGCATGGGGAGCCTGGTGGTGGCGGAGGAATCCGGACCCCCATTTTCCCCTAGCGGGGCACTTTGCGGATCGCCTTCTGGATCTCCGCGACGGCCTTCTCGATCTCCGCGTCGGTGACGTCGTCCGCGGCACCGGGGGCGCCGAGCGCGGCCGTCTTCATCGAACTGCGGAAGGGCCCCTCGTCCAGCTCCTCCGTATCGGCGAACCGCGGGTCGTCCTGCGACTCCCAGGTCATGGCGACCACGGAGAGGTTGTCGGACTCGCCCCCGGCACGCCGCTGCGCCTCGGTGAGCAGGGCCGGCAGCAGGCCCACGATGTCCTGCTTGCGCAGCAGGGTCGCGATGAGCGGCGGCGGCACCTGGCTCCAGAAGCCGTCGGTCGAGATGACGATCGTGTCGCCGGTGCGCAGGGGAAACTCGTTGCCGACGGCGATGATGGGCGGCACGACGCCACCCAGGCAGCTGAAGATCTTGTTGCGATCCGGGTGCGTGGCCGCCGCCTCCGCCGTGATGGTCCCGGCATCCACCATCTGCTGCACGCGCGAATGGTCCTGGGTGGCGGCGACCAACTTGCCCTCGCGCAGCACGTAGAGGCGCGAATCCCCGGCGTGCGCCCACCAGGCCACGCCGTCCTGGACGACGCACACCACGCAGGTCGTGCGCGGGGACTCGAGGAGGTTGTGGGCCACCGCATGCGAGACGACCGCGCGGTGCGCCGAGTTCAGCACGGTGACGAGGAAGTCGGACGGGCGCCGCAGGCGGTGCCGCGCCTCCTGCTGGAAGAGGCGCGTGATTTCGCCGACCGCGATTTCCGCCGCCACCTCGCCCTGCGCGTGCCCGCCCATCCCGTCGGCCACCACCATCAGGAGCCCGTCCT
>CAZOIB010000443.1:0-15422 GCA_964579785.1 uncultured Lysobacter sp.
GACCGGCGGACCGACATCGCCGTCCTGAAGATCGAGGCGGGCGACCTGCCGGTGGTGCACATCGGCAACCCCGACGACCTGGATGTCGGCGAATGGGTCCTCGCGATCGGCTCCCCGTTCGGCTTCGACAACAGCGTCACGGTGGGCGTGGTGAGCGCCAAGGGCCGCACGCTGCCGGACGGCAGTGCCGTGCCCTTCATCCAGAGCGACGCCGCCGTGAATCCCGGCAATTCGGGAGGGCCGCTGTTCAACGCCCGCGGCGAGGTCGTCGCCATCAACTCGCAGATCTACAGCCGCACCGGGGGCTACCAGGGACTGAGCTTCGCGATCCCCATCGACCTGGCACAAAGCGTGCTGCGCCAGATCGTGAGCACGGGACGCGTCTCCCACGGAATACTGGGTGTCGCGGTGCAGGAGGTGGACCAGGCATTGGCCGACGCGTTCCGGCTGCCCCGGCCGATGGGCGGGCTCGTCTACGACGTGCTGCCGGGAAGCCCCGGCGCCGCGGCCGGCCTGCGCGCCGGCGACGTGATCGTCCAGGTGGACAGCAGGCCGATCGTCGCCTCCGGCGAACTCCCGGCGATGTTCGCGATGAGCCAGCCCGGCAGCCGGGTCGAACTCAAGGTGGTGCGCAACGGCGAGACCCTGAAGCTCACCGCCACGCTGGGTGACTCGAGCAAGGCCGGCCGCGAGCCGGCGGCGCCGGTGGCGGCCAAGCCGGCGCCGGGGCAGCTGGGCCTCGCCCTGCGGCCGCTGAACGTCGGCGAGCAGCGCGTGATCGGATCGACGGCCGGGCTGATGGTCGAGTCCGCGAGCGGCGTGGCGCAGGAGGCCGGCGTGCGTTCCGGCGACGTGATACTCGCCATCAACGGCAAGCCGGCCAATTCGCTCGAGCAATTCCGCGAGGCCGTTGCCGGCGCCGGGAAGGCCATCGCGCTGCTCCTGCTGCGCGATGGCGACAAGAGCTTCCTGCCGATCCGCCTGCCGTAAGGGTAGGATCGCGCCTTGCGCCGAAACGCTTCGTTCCCCACCAGGAGACCCGCTCCATGACACACCCCAAAGTCGCCGTCGTCACCGGCGCCGGCACCGGCATCGGCAAGGCATCCGCGCTGGCGCTCGTCCAGGCCGGCTACCAGGTGGCCTTTGCCGGCCGTCGCCAGGATATCCTCGACAAGGCGCTCGCCGATGCGGGCGACAAGGGCATCGCGGTGGCGACCGACGTCACCAGCCCCGATTCCGTCAAGGCGCTGTTTGCGGCGGTGGAGGCGAAGTGGGGCCGCGTCGACGTGCTGTTCAACAACGCCGGCACCGGCGCTCCGGCGGTGCCGATGGACGAGCTGCCGTGGGAAAAGTGGAAGGCCGTGGTCGACGCCAACCTGAACGGCTCCTTTCTCTGCGCGCAGGCAGCCATGGCGCTCATGAAGAAGCAGGTACCACGCGGCGGACGCATCATCAATAACGGCTCGATCTCCGCGCACGCGCCACGCCCCAACACCGCGGCCTACACCTCCACCAAGCACGCGATCACCGGGCTCACCAGGTGCATCTCGCTCGACGGCCGGCCTTTCGACATCGCCTGCGGGCAGATCGACATCGGCAACGCCGCCACCGAGATGACCGAGCGCATGGCCAAGGGCATCATCCAGGCCAACGGCCAGATGATGGTGGAGCCGCGCATGGACGTGCAGGACGTCGCCCGCGCGATCGTCTTCATGGCCGGGCTCTCGCTCGACTCGAACGTGCAGTTCATGACGATCATGGCGACGAAGATGCCGTACGTGGGCCGCGGCTGAGCGAAGGCCGGGAAGACCGGCGCCTACCTCTCCAGGTACACGCGAATCACGTCGGTATAGGTATTGGCCGGCAGGTCCCGGTAGTCGGCGCCCGCGATGCTCGCTTCGATTGCCATGCGCACGGGCGCCGCAAATCCCTGTCCCGTGCCGGAAATCGTTTCCGCACGCAGCGTGTAGGGCAGCCTGGCTCCGTCCGGCGCACCCATGCGGCGAGCGCCCGTGGCGTCCGCAAAGCCGCCCTGGTCGGCAACGAGGCGGAAGTCGACGCCGCGCGCGCAGGCGAGCGTGACCGCGCCCTGCCCGGTGACGCTGGCCGCCTGCCCGGGATCGAGCAGCCCGAAGCGGATCTCCTCCGTGGACTGGATGAAGCACCGCGGCAGCACGTTGGCGGACACCTGCACGCCACGGGTCTCCGCCGCCGCCGCGGGCAGCGCCAGGGGAAGCAGCAGCGCCAGGGCGATCGCGTCGCGCGTCATGGCAGCACCGTCACGCGCAGCGTGTCCGCATAGGTACCCACCCACACGTCCTGGCGGGGAAAGATCTGGCCGTAGAGCCGCGTCACGAACTCTCCCTGCACGCGCACCGTCACCGGATTGCCCTGCACCGAGTCTCCCCACACTGTCGTCATCGAAGCATCCCTGAAAATGTTGTAGGAAAGCGTATCCGCCCGCGAGTGGTGCTTCATGCGCCGGTCCGTGACGCTGCCCGACACGGTGCTCGCGCTGACCAGCACCGTCAGGACCACCGGCGCCCGGCACGTCGCGCGCACCTCGGCCGACGTGACGGCGGCCGCGGGGCTGGAGGCGTCGTAGTCGCCGAACAGGATGTCCTGGAACGACACGCTGCATGCCGCACGCGCGGCCGGCGCGAGTGCCATCGCCAGCGCCGCGACGGCCATCGACAGCCTATTGCGCGATCGCACTGCAGCTCACCCTTCCCAGGTCCACGAACGGCCCCCTTCCCTCCGCCAGCGTAACCGATGCGCGGCAACGCACCTTGCGGTTGAGCGCCTCGATCTCGTAGCGCCCCGGCTCGAGGTCATCGAAGTAGAAGTCGCCGTCCGGCCCCGAGATTCCGGCCGCGTCGCCCTTCCCGCCACGCAGCACCAGTTCCGCGGAGGCAACCGGCAGCGGCTGTCCGCCGATCGACGCCACGAGAATGCCGCCGAGAGCCGAGACGCGCTTCGTCTCGAAGGACGCGCGCGTTCCCACGAAGTCCCGCGGCACGACTTCCTGCCGGACCTGCTTCAGTTCCCTGTCGATCGGCACGTCGCGATCGTCGAGGGATAGCTGGTTCACGCCGTAGCCGCCGAGCGCGGGAACGAGGAGCTGTCCCTCCCCGTCGGTTCTGCCGACCAGCTGGCTGTTGTGGTAGATGCGCACGCCGGCCACGCCGGGGACCTCCGCGAGCGCGAAACTCTGCGCGACCGGTCGCGCGAGGAAGGCCCGTCCGCCGATACCCACGACGGAGCCGGCAAGGCGGACATCCGTCCCGGTGACGGGCTCGAGGCCCCGGGCTTCCACGCGGCGTACCGCCGCGGAAAGCGAGGCGTAGCGGTGGTTGCCCTGCACGAACGCGTCGCTGCCCACCAGGCCGGACTCGCGTTCGCCGTCCACTCGCCAGCCGATTCCCTCGCCGGCGGGAACCGAGGACGAGGCCGAGATGGTCTGCCGCGAGCCGCGGCCGGCGCGCTGTTCGGTTGCCGCATTGAACGACACGCCGGTCCACAGCGGCAGCGACACCGCGAACGTGACATCGTTGCCCCGCGTCGCCCCGTCATCGCGTCTTGCCAAAGTGAGATTGAGCGAGGCGCCGTTGGCGAATCCCTGGGTGATGCGCGCCGAAACGAAGGAGTCCGAAGGCCCGTCCCAGGTGCGCCCGCGGGAGCCGTCGATCGTGATGTTGCGCTGCGGTCCGATTCCCATTCCGAACCCGGCGCTGAACCGCTCCCGCGGGCGCCCCGGCGCGAGCGAAATTCCGTCGCCCGGCGCCGCGCCGAAGTCGCGGGACTGGCGGAACGCGGTCGCGGAGAACGACGCGCGCTGGCCGCCGTAGGAATAGGCCACGATGGCCGAATGCCCTTGCAGGCCGCGCTCGGAGTCCGAGTACACGGCATTTGCCGCGACGATTCCCAGCGTGGACACGCGCACGATCGCACCCACCCCCGCCGACCGGTAACCGGGGATCACCTCCACGCTGGCCCCCACCGTGAGGTCGTCCGTGACCCCGTAGCGGTGCCGTCCGGAAATCGCCCGTCCCGCGTAGGAGCCGTTGCCCTCGAAGGAGTCGCGGGGGGAACCCGCGGCGTAGCGGAACTCGTGCAGGCCGGCGCGCAGATTCTCGCCCGTGAAGTACACCGGCAGCCGCAGCGACTCCGTGTTCCCCGCCCGGTCGCGCAGCACGATCTCGACATTGCGCAGCCCCGAGAAATAGGAGAGATCGCGAAACTCGTAGGTGCCTGGCGCAAGCGCGATCGTGCGCACGCGGGCGCCGTCGACGTAGATCTCCGCGACGGTGGGCGTGCGCACGCTGCCGGAGAAGCTCGCGGTCGGGTTGGCGATGAACCCGGGCGAGACGGCGAACAGCCGCTCGACGGCGACTCCCGCCATGGCCGGCGAACGCCCCGCGTAGGCGCCGGCCGGCTGCACGTCGCCCACCGTCCAGCGCAGCATTCCTTCCACGTCGTCGTGCAAGACATAGCTCGATCCGCGCTGCACCGGCTCGTCGCGGCCGCGCGAGACGTAGGTCCAGTCGGAGCGCAGGACCCAGTCGCGAATCGCGACGTTGGCCAGGAGGTCGCCGCTCACGGTTGCTTCCGATCCGGTGAACGTCTGCCGGCCCAGGCCGTAACTGATGAAGCCGTTCGGAGATGACTGGGCGCGAGGGGAGAGCTGCGGCTGGCTCGACAGGCTGAAGTTCTGGCGGGCAAGGAGTTCCGGTGCCGCCTCGATGGCCAGCTCGAGCTTGTCGAGGTCGACCACCAGCGCCAGTCGCGGCGAGGCGCGCAGCTTCACGAAATCGCCCGAGCGCTCGGCGACCTCGCCCGGCGGGGGCAGCGTGAGCCCGAACCGCGCGGCCTCCCGTGCGCGCACCCAGAGATCCGTCGATCCCTCGACGGGAATGACCACGGCATCGCCACGCGGCACCTGGTTCACCTTCACGGCGAGCACGATCGCCTCCGCGGGGTCGGGATCCCGTGCGATCGCGGACAGCGCGACCAGCATCGCGAGCAATGCGGCGAACGCGCGACGAGCCATCGGCCCGGGGCAATGACGATCAGGACGCGCAGCGCGGGCTGGCGGGTTCCGCGTCGACCAGGGCGCCGTCGGTCTCGATCTTCAGCCGTCCCTGCTCGCGGCAAAGCGCCGTGTCCGCCTTCACGCGATAGGTCTTCTCGATCCCGGGAAAGACATAGCGCCCGGGAAGCGCATCCGAGACGGTCCTGTCCTCGCCGGACACGAGGCGCGAGATGCGCGTGCGCGACGCGCCGTAGTTCTTCACCGTCAATTCGAGCGTGCCGTCCCTCTTCAGCACGGAGGAGGACACCTTGAGCTCCGGCTTGGCGCCCGCAGGCGAGGAAAAGACCGGCACCCCGATCGTGAGCAGCACGCTCAACTTCGTCTGCCCGTCCCGGGGCGTTTCCGCCGGCGGCAGCTCCTCGACGAACAGGCGCCAGGCGCGCTCGCCCTTACCCGGAGGTTCGCTGATGGCCAGGCGCACCACCTTCTGGTCGCCCGGCTTGATGTCGAGCCGCTTCGGGAAGAACACGAGATCCGAGGCCTCCTCGTACAAGTCCTCGCCCTGCGCGTTCTGCGTCCAGCGCGCGGCGCGCAGCCGCAACTGCAGGGGCTTGGTGTCGTCGTTGGATACGTTGATGACCGCGGATTGGCGCTGCGGGGAGAACTGGACGTCGAGCGGGCTCACGCCGAAGTTGCCGGCGGCGGCGGGCAGTGCCGCGAACGCGGCGGCAAGGACAAGGGGGACGACTCTCATGGGATCTCTTCCTGGCTCTAGGGATTGATGGTAACGCGCAGCGTGTCGGCATAGGCGGCGGCCGGCAGGTCGCGGTAGTCGGCGCCGGCCAGCGAGGCGCGCAGCGCGACGCGGATCGGCGTGCTGAAGCCCGCGCCCTTGCCCGTGAACGCAACTTGCGCGAGGGAATACGGGAGGAAGTCCGTGTCGGCGCCCTTCATGCGGCGCTTGCCGGCCTTCGCGTCCCAGTTGGCGCCGTTGTCGGCGGACAGCGTGTAGTCGGCGTTCTTCGTGCACTTGAAGGAGATGAATCCTTCCGCCGTGGCATCGCCGGCCGCGGCCGGATCGAGGGACCCGAACGAGATGTCCTGCGTCTCGGTGATCTTGCAGGTGTTGATCACCGTCGCCGTCACGCGGATCTCGGCGGACTCGGCCGCCATCGCGGCAGGCACGATGGCCGCGGCGAATGCGGCGACGAGGATGCGGAGGCGCAGCGTGATGTCCATCTGTTCGCGGTCCTTGCAGTGGTTTGTCCCGGTGCCGGCCCGCGAGAGGGCTCGCGGGCGCGGCGGGTGGGACATGCAGGCATTGTGGGCGAGACCCTTTCCCGCGTCTGTCGGATCAACGTCCTGCGCTCGTCACGAACTGTCACGGCCGCCCGCGCGCGCCGGGGGACGGGCTCGCGAACACGTCCCCGAAATGAAAAGGGGCGGGACCGAAGTCCCGCCCCACCCTACCCTCCTTGCGGAGAGCGTGTTCGCCTTACGGGGCGATCGTGACGCGAAGGGCGTCGGCGTAGCTGTCGGCCGAGAGGTCCTTGTAGTCGGTGCCGGAAAGCGACGCGTTCAGCGCGACGACGATCGGCGTGCTGAAGCCCGCGCCCTTGCCCGTGAAGGAAGCCTGCTCCAGCGCGTAGGGCAGGAAGTTGTCGGCGGCGCCCTTCATCTGGCGCTTGCCGGCCTTCGCGTCCCAGTTCGCGCCGTTGTCGGCGGTCACCGTGTATTCGGCGCTCTTGGTGCACTTGAAGCTCACCGAGCCCTTGGCCGACTGGTCGGTCGCGGCCGCCGGGTCGAGCAGGCCGAAGTTGATGTCCTCGGTCGCGGTGATCTTGCAGTTGTTGACGACGGCAGCCGTCACCTTGACGTCGGCCTGGTCGGCCGCGAACGCGGCGGAGGTCAGCGTGGCGAGAACGGCGGAGAGAAGAACCTTGTTGATCTGCTTCATGATCGCTTCCTTTTTCAGAATGGTTGGGTTGGTTTGCGTGTCCCATCGCTGTTCGCTCGCCACTTCCGGCTTGCGGCATTGCGTGGATCACGGAACGCATTCTGGACAGGCCGCTGGCGCGCGTCTGTGGCGCGGAAGTCGCGCAAACGTCAGGAACCGTGGGGCCCGCGTCACGGCTTGTAAACGCCGCGAGGGACGCTGGCCCGCGCTAGGGCCAGTCGATCTTCGAGAAGAGGTAGCCCTTGCCGCGCACCGTGCGGATGAGACGCGCCGGGTCGGCATCGTCGCCGAGAAGCTTGCGCAGGCGCGAGACGCGCATGTCGACCGAGCGGTCGAGCCCGTCGTACTCGAGTCCGCGCGTGGCACGGAAGATGTCGTCGCGCGAGAGCGTTTCCCCGGCGCGCGAGGCGAGAAGCCAGAGCAGGTCGAACTCGGCCGTCGTGAGATCGACCCGCCGGCCGCCCAGCAGCACCGTGCGGCTGGCGCGGTTGATGGCCAGGGTGCCGAAGCGCAGCTCCTCGGCCTGCGCAGCGGCGTCCGGGCGCCGCATGCGTGCCTTGAGGCGCGCCAGGACGATGCGCGGCTCCACGGGTTTGCGGATGTAGTCGTCGGCGCCGAGCTCGAGCCCGAGCAGCTCGTCGATGTCCTCGTCGCGCGCCGTGAGCATCAGGATCGGGCCGGAATAGCGCGGCCGCAGGGCGCGGCAGACATCGAACCCGTCGACGGTCGGCAGGGACCCGTCGAGGATGACCGCGTCGGGCGCTTCCGCCACGACGCGCTCCACCACTGCCGCGCCGTCGGGAAAGTGCGTGACCCGGCAGCCGTTCTTCTCGAGGAAGCTGGTCAGGACGCCGGCGAACACCGGGTCGTCTTCGACGAATATCACGCGACGGGCGGACATGGCCTCAGGGCTTTGGAGGATTTGCTTCCAGCCATTGCAGGAGCTCGGGGCCAAGCGCCTCGAGCGAATTCAGCATCTTGCGCACCGATTGTACCGCCTCGTCGACGCGCCCTTCGCGTGCGGGGCCGATGACCTCGTCCGGAAGGCTCGCCTCCCCGGGCCGGGCGAAGTAGTGCCACGAGGCCTTCAGGCGATGCGCCTCGCGGGCGATCGCCTCGGCCGAGCGCGAGGCGATGGCGTCCTGCAGCGTCCGCAGCGTGGCGGCATGCGAATCGCGCATGCGCTCCGCGGCCACCCGAAAGAGCTCCTCGTCGCCCTCGAGGGCAGCCAGCCCGGCGGCGAACCGCCCGCCATGCCCCGCGCCTGCCGCCGCCGACGCTCCCGCGACGCCCGTCGCGGTAAGGACGGACAGGATGCCCAGCGTGAGGGACTGCACCGTGAAGGGCTTGGTCACGAAACCGTCCATGCCCGCCGCGATGCAGCGCTCGCGGTCGCCGGCCAGCGCATGCGCCGTGAGCGCGACGAGGGGCAGGCGCCGTGCGCCGCGCTCCTTCTCGAGTTCGCGCACCCGTCCCGCCACCTCGAATCCGCTCATTCCCGGAAGCTGGATGTCGAGCAGGACGAGGTCGGGTCGCTCGCGCGCGATCGCCGCCAGGGCGCCCGGGCCATCCTCCGCGCAGGTCACGCTCGCCCCCTGCTTCGCGAGCATGCGCTCCACCACGAGACGATTGACTTCGTTGTCCTCGACGGCCAGGACGCGCAGCCCGCGCAGCGCCGAGGCGTCCGCACGCGCCGCCGCGGGCTCGGGTGCGGCGAGCGTCCGTTCGAACGGCACGGCAACCCGGAACGTCGTGCCGCGTCCCTCCTCGCTCTCGAACCAGATGCGCCCGCCCATCGCGGTGACCAGGCGCTTGCAGATCGCGAGCCCGAGGCCGGTGCCCCCATAGCGGCGCGACATCGAGGCGTCGCCCTGGGCGAACGCCTCGAAGAGCTGCCCCTCGAGGTGCGCCGGGATTCCGATGCCGGTGTCGCGAACGGTCATCTGCAGCCGTGCGGCGGAGGGGGTGACGTTCGTGGCGGCGATCTCGACATCCACCTTTCCGGCACCGGTGAACTTGATCGCGTTCGTGGCGAGGTTGACGAGGACCTGCCGCAGCCGCCCGGGGTCGCCGCGCAGCACGAGTCCGGCCGGCGTCACGTCGCGCACCTCGAAGGCGATCCCCTTCAGCGCCGCGCGCACGCCCAGTTCGCGCAGCATGTCACCGAACGCGTCCTGCACACTGAAGGCGACGCGCTCGAGGTCCATGCGCCCCGCCTCGATCTTCGAGAAGTCGAGAACGTCATTGACGATGTCGAGGAGTTGCAGCGCCGAGGAGCGCTGGAGCGTCACGAACCGGCGCTGCTCGTCGTCCAGGCGCGAGGCCAGCAGCAGGTCGACGATGCCGACGATCCCGTTGAGCGGCGTGCGGATCTCGTGGCTCATGTTGGCGAGGAATTCGCTCTTCGCGAGGCTGGCCGCCTCGGCGCGCTCGCGGGCCTCCTTGAGCTCGCTGATGTCCACGCGGAAACCCACGATGCTCCCATCGGGCGTGCGCCGCTCCGAGATGCGCAGCCAGCGGCCGTCGCCGAGGCGCTGCTCGATCATGGAGTTGCCCGACAGGTGCGCCTGCATGCGCTCGGCCACCCAGGCGTCGACGCGGCCGACGGCCTGCGCGTACTGGCCCCGCCGCGCTCCCTCGCGGATCACGTCCTCGAACCGCGCGCCCTCGAGCATGAGGTCCGCCGACTCCGCGTAGATCCGGCGATAGTGCTCGTTGCAGATCACCAGCCTGTCGTCGGCATCGTAGATCACGAAGCCGTCGTCCAGCGCCTCGATCGCCGTGCGCAGGCGCTGCTCGGCGCGCTCGGCGTCGGCCTTGGCCCGGTCGAGCGCGGATCGGTCCTCCGCGATGGCGCGCGAGGCGCGGTTCATGGCCTCGGTAAGCGTCTCGATCTCCCGGTTGCTGCGCTGCACAGGCGTGGTCGCGCCGGGCGTGTCGACGATCGCGCCCGAGAACTCCGTGAGGGTGGCGAGCGTGCGGGCCACCGGGCGGATGAGGAACTCCAGGAGGAGAAGGACGAGCCCCAGCGTGACGAGCAACGCGATGCCGGCGTCGCGCCACACCTGCCGCGCGACCGCATCGATGGCGTCGGTGTCCGCCAGCACGTGCACGGTGGCGTGCTGCCCCGGAACCGCCGCGAGGGCAGCGGGAAGGCCGCGCTCGGCGGAGCCGAACTCGCCGCCCTCGACCGCCGCGCCCAGCACGCGACCTGCCGAGTCGGTGATCCAGACCGCCCGGACGCTGGGAAGCGCCGCGGCCACGGCCAGGCTGCGCGCGATGTGCCCGGTGTCCCCCGCAGCCACGGCTTCCCGCAGCGACTCCGCGACGAATCGCGCGACGCCTCGGGCCTCGCGCTCCGAGGCATCGTGCGCCATCCCGCGCAGTTGCGGCCCCAGGTAGAGGAGCAGGCCGGCGAGCATCGCGCCCAGGCAAACGGAAAAGAACACCGCCTGCTGGCGGTAGAACGAGCGCCCCTTCAGGAGCGAAAGCGGGACTGGCATGGCGACTCTCGAATGTCGGCGCCCGGGCGGGCGACGATTCGAGGATACCCGTCGGTGCCATGCGCGGCCACGTTTCGGCCGTCGCGGCGCCTAGGCGGCCATCGGGTACGTCACGAAGTCCAGGGAGCCGGGGGGCGCGTGTCCCTGATGCCCGCGTGCGCCCAGGATCGCATCGTAGTCGAGGGGCCTTTCGTTCTGCTGCCCGCGCAGGCCCTGGATCGCATCGTAGTAGGCGCCGCGCAGGGTGGCGGTGCGCGGATCCATCTCGCGCACGTAGGTATCGAGCTCACGGCGACCGGCCTGCACCAGGACCACACGCTTGCCGAGCGCGAAGGACGCCACTTCGCGCGCCTTGGGATCGCTGGCGTCGGTCACCGCGACCCACGAGGTCCGCTCGTCCTCGTGCAGCAGCACCATCCCGAAGCGCCTTGCCGTTTCGAAAGTCAGGCGTTGCGAGTAGTCGGCCGAGGACCGGAATGCCGCCAGGGAAACGGTCACCACTCCCATGCGGGCGGCGAGTACGCGGTCGAGATCCTCCCGCTTGAGGTGGTCGAGCATCGTGAGGATCCAGCCGAGGCGGCGCCCGGGGAGTCTTGGCTGCAACGCCAGCGCCTCCCGGAGCCCTTCCGGGCTGACGACGCCGGCCGCCAGCAGGTGCTCGCCGAGAAGCACACCTGGCGCCGGAGGCGGCATCTCGCCGAGCTCGAGTAGATCCTCGTGCCGGCGGATCAAGCGGACGGCGGCAAACGGGGCGTGCACCGCATCGCGGGAAAGGCGCGAGTGCGAAAGATCGAGCAGTTCGAGCATGGTGACCTCCTTGGCGCGCATTGGCGGGAAATGGCTCCCGCACACGCCTTGCCAAGATAAGGCCCTGCGTTCCCCGGATCAGTCCCTGCAAGGTAGGAGATTCGTCACCGTCCGTAACGGCGCAATCCCGGCGCCGGCGCCCGGTGCATCCACGCTACCTGCGGACAGTGCCGGCCTCGCCGCCTGCTCAGGCGCCTGCCGGCGCGACGACCGTCGTGCGCAGCGTGGCGATGCCCACGAGAGAGCACTCGACCACGTCGCCAGCATCGAGAAAAAGGTCCTGCGTCCCGGGCATGCCGGTGGCGACCAGGTCCCCGGCCTCGATCGCGAACTCGCGCGAGTACTGCGCGAGCATCGAGGGCAGCGTCGCAGCACGCTCCTGCGTGCTCGCCCGCATGCGCTCCGCGCCGTTCACCGACAGCGTCATCCAGAGGTCGAACGGGTCCGGGATCTCGTCGAGGGTGACGATTTCCGGCCCCATGGGAGCGCAGCCCGGGAAATCGTTCAGGATGGTGACGCCGGCCACGCACTCCAGGGCGTCGTCGCCGGCCACATCCCGGGCCTGGCGGCCGATCACGAATACCAGCTGCGGCTTGCAGGCGAGGCGCGCGCTGCCCGCGGCCCGCGAAACCTTCGCATCCTGGCCGACGAGTCCCGCGTTGCGATCGGGGCGCTGCAGCCCGGCCGCGCTGATGAAGTGGTCGGCATCGGGAACCGGCGCGAGCAGGCGGATGGCGCGTTCCTCGTGCATGGCCTGCGAGAACGAGCGCGCCTCCGTCGTGGCCGCCTTGGCCAATGCCCGCACGCGCGAAAGCGCGCCGCGGCCGGCGGCCAGCAACGCCTTCATGGTGGAAGGCAGCGGTTCGCCCTTCACGCGCGAGGCTGCCTCGACATCGAGCACGCGGTGGCCGACACGAACTCCGGCGCGCGCGGGCCCGCCGGGCCCGACGCTGTAGGTGACGAGTCTCATGGGATTGCCCCGCGGGTGTAACTGGTGAGTTGCATGTCGCCTTCTGCCTGCCATTGTGTCCTGCCCGCGCGGGAGGGGCAAGGCAAGCCCGGAAGGGGCAGAATAGCGCTTTCGACGCACGCCGCCGCGGGAATGCCGCCATGACGATCCTTTCCGACCAGCTCCACCTGCACCCCGACCAGCTCGACGCCTACTGGATGCCGTTCACCGCCAACCGCCAGTTCAAGGCGGCGCCGCGCATGATGGCCAGGGCCGAGGGCATGCATTACTGGACCCCGGATGGCCGCAAGGTCCTCGACGGCTTTTCCGGTCTCTGGTGCTGCAACGCGGGCCACAACCGCAAGCCGATCGTGGAGGCCATCCAGAAGCAGGCCGCGACCATGGACTACGCGCCCGCGTTCCAGATGGGCCACCCGCTCGCCTTCGAGCTCGCCAACCGCATCGTGGGTATGGCGCCCGAGGGCATGAACCACGTGTTCTTCTGCAATTCCGGCTCGGAGGCGGTGGACACGGCGCTGAAGATGGCGCTCGCCTACCACCGCGTGAAGGGCGAGGGGAGCCGCACGCGCCTCATCGGCCGCGAACGCGGCTACCACGGCGTCGGCTTCGGCGGCATCTCGGTCGGCGGCATGGTCGCCAACCGCAAGATGTTCGGCACCCTGCTCGCCGGCGTCGACCACCTGCCGCACACGCACGACCTGCAGCACAACGCCTACTCGCGCGGACTGCCGGGGTGGGGCGCGCACCTGGCCGACGAGCTGGAGCGCCTGGTGCAACTGCACGACGCCTCGACGATCGCCGCGGTGATCGTCGAGCCGATGGCCGGCTCCACCGGGGTGCTGTTCCCGCCCAAGGGGTATCTCGAGCGGCTGCGCGAGATCACGAGGAAGCACGGCATCCTGCTCATCTTCGACGAGGTCATCACCGCCTTCGGCCGGCTGGGCGGCGCGTTCGCCGCCGACGTCTACGGCGTGCAGCCCGACATCATCACCTTCGCCAAAGGCGTCACCTCCGGGACCGTGCCGATGGGCGGCGTGCTCGTCTCCTCGGCCATCCACGATGCGTTCATGGTCGGCCCGCCCGGCGCGATCGAGCTCTTCCACGGCTATACCTACTCCGCGCACGTGCTCGCCTGCGCGGCAGGGGTGGCCACGCTGCAGGTCTACGAGGACGAGGGTTTGTTCGAGCGCGCCGCGAAGATGGCGCCGGTGTTCGAAGAGGCGCTGCACTCGCTCAAGGGAACGCGCCACGTGATCGACATCCGCAACGGCGGCCTCGCGGGCGCCGTGGAACTCGAACCGCGCGCCGGGGCACCGGGCGCGCGCACCTTCGACACCTATCTCGGCTGCTGGGACAAGGGCCTCCTCGTGCGCCAGGCCGGCGAGATCATCTGCTTCGCGCCTGCGCTCATCGTCGAGGAGTCGCACATCGCCGAGATGGTGGGAACCCTGCGCGAGGTGCTCGGGAAGGTGAACTAGCCCGCCATGCCGGGTTACCACGGCGCGGCACTCACGCCGGTCGACTTCCTGCAGATCGTCGACATCCGCACCAAGATCGTGAGCCTCTCGTCGCTGCTCGTGGGCAGCGGCTGGGCGCTCGCCACCGCGCCGGAGCGGTTCTCGTGGAGCCTCTTCGCCCTGATGGCCGTCGCCACGCTCGCCATCGACATGGGCACGACCGGCTTCAACAGCTACTTCGACTTTCTCAAGGGCGTGGACACGCGCGAGTCCGACCAGGAGCAATTCAAGGCGCTCGTGCAGCGCAACCTCGATCCGCGCCGGGCGCTGCACCTATCGCTGGCGCTCTACGGGCTGGCCATGCCGCTGGGCATCCTCATCGGGCTGCGCGCCGGCTGGGAAGTGGTGGCGATCGGCGCGGCCTGCATGGTCTTCGCGTACTTCTACAGCGGCGGGCTGAAGCCGATTTCCGCGACACCCGTGGGCGAGTTCTTCGCCGGCGGGCTGCTGGGCGGCGTGCTGGTGGTGGTCGCCGCCTACATCCACACGCGGCAGCTGGATGGCGCCACGGTCGCGGTGGGAGTGCCCTCCTCGCTCATCATCGCGGCGATCCTGTCGGCCAACAACGCCTGCGACCAGGTGGGCGACGCCCGCGCGGGGCGGCACACGCTGGCACTCGCGCTCGGGCCGAAGCGCGCCCACTGGCCCGTCCCTGTCCTGGTCGCGCTGGCCTTCGCGGCGGTTGCGGCGCTCGGCATCCTCGGCGTGATGCGTCCGCTCGCGCTTGCGCCGATGCTCGTCGCAGCCGTCTTCGCGTGGAAGACCCTGGCGACCATGAACGCGCGCGGGTGGTCGCACGCCACCAAGGGCCCGAACATGGGCGCCATCTCGCTCGTGTTCGTCGCCTTCACGCTTTGCCTCCTCGCCGGTTTCGCGATCGGCACCTAGCGGTACCAGGTACATGTACCAGGTACGTGTACCTGGTACCGGTACGAAGGCGGCTACTTCAGGGCCTTGAAGCGCAGGCGGTGCGGCGCGGCGGCCTCTTCGCCCAGGCGCTCGCGCTTGTTGTCCTCGTACTCGTGGTAGTTGCCCTGGTAGAAGTACCACTGCGACTCGCCCTCGGCCGCGAGGATGTGCGTGCAGATGCGGTCGAGGAACCAGCGGTCGTGGGAGATCACCATGACGCAGCCGGCAAACTCGGACAGCGCATCTTCCAGCGCGCGCAGCGTCTCCACGTCGAGGTCGTTCGAGGGCTCGTCGAGCAGCAGCAGGTTGCCGCCGTCGAGGAGCGTCTTGGCCAGGTGCAGGCGGCCGCGCTCGCCACCCGAGAGGTTGCCCACGAGCTTCTGCTGGTCCTGGCCCTTGAAGTTGAAGCGTCCCAGGTAGGCGCGCGACTGGATCTCGAACTTGCCGATGGTGAGGATGTCCTGGCCGTTCGAGATAGCCTCCCAGGCGTTCTTGTCTTAGGGGAGCGAATCGAGCGACTGGACTACGAAGGAGAGCTTGACCGAGTGGCCGATCTTCACCTCGCCGGGGTCGGGCTTCTCCTTGCCGGTGATCATGCGGAAGATGGTCGACTTGCCGGCGCCGTTGGGGCCGATGATGCCCACGATGGCGCCCGGGGGGACCTTGAACGACAGGTTGTCGATGAGGCAGCGGTCGCCGTAGCTCTTGGTGACGTTCTCGAACTCGA